>DATCBL010000431.1:0-5383 GCA_036511875.1 Acidimicrobiales bacterium | reverse complement strand
TCGGGGTGCAGCCACACCGGGGCCTCGATCTCCTCGGCCAGCGCCGCGGCGGCGTTGATGTGGTCGTTGTGACCGTGGGTGGCCACGATGGCCTCGACCTGACGGCCGCCCACCGCCTCGACGATGGGCCGGTGGTCGTGGGCCGCGTCGACCACCACCACCTCGGTGCCGTCGCCCACGACCCAGATGTTGTTGTCGACCTCGAAGCTCTGGCCGTCCAGGGTGAACAGGCCCGAGGTGACCACCCGTTCGATCATCAGAGCACGACGACCGACCGCAGCACCTCACCGCGCTCCATCTTGTGGAAGGCCTCTTCCACGTCGCCCAGCCCGATGGTCTCGCTCACGAAGCGATCGAGGTCGAGGCGTCCCTGCAGGTACAGGTCCACCAGCACCGGGAAGTCACGCGACGGGAGGCAGTCGCCGTACCAGCTGGGCTTGAGCCGCCCGCCCCGGCCGAAGAACTCGATCATCGGGAGGTCGATCCGCATCTCCGGGGTCGGCACCCCGACCTGGACCAGGGTCCCGGCCAGGTCCCGGGCGTAGAACGCCTGTTCCATGACCGTGGGATGGCCCACGGCCTCGATGCAGACGTCGGCGCCGTGGCCCCCGGTCAGGGCCCGCACCGCCTCCACCACGTCCTCGGCGGAGGCATCGACCACCGCGGTGGCCCCGAACTCCCGGGCCAGGGCCAGCTTGCCGGGATCGAGGTCGATGGCGATGACGGTCGACGCCCCGGCCAGGCGGGCCCCGGCCACCGCGGCACAGCCGACCCCCCCGCAGCCGAACACCGCCACCGAGTCGCCCAGCCCCACCTCGCCGGTGAGCAGGGCGGAGCCCAGCCCGGCCATCACCCCGCAGCCCAGCAGGCCGACCGCCTCGGGGCGGGCGGCCGGGTCGACCCTGGTGCACTGGCCGGCGGCCACCAGCGTCTTGTCGGCGAAGGCCCCGATGCCGAGGGCGGGGGAGAGCGGCGTCCCGTCGGCCAGGGTCATCTTCTGGGTGGCGTTGAAGGTGTCGAAGCAGTACCACGGACGCCCCCGTCGACAGGATCGGCACACCCCGCAGACGGCCCGCCAGTTGAGGACCACGAAATCGCCGGGGGCTACCGAGGTCACGTCGGGCCCGACCGACTCCACCACGCCGGCGGCCTCGTGCCCGAGGAGGAACGGGAAGTCGTCGTTGATGCCCCCCTGGCGGTAGTGGAGGTCGGTGTGGCAGACCCCGCAGGCCTGGACCCGCACCACGGCCTCGCCGGGCCCGGGCTCGGGCACCACGATGGTCACAATGGCCAGCGGCTCTCCCTTGGCCATGGCGACCACGCCCCGGACCTCAGCTGCCATGCTCCACGCTCCTCCCGTCGGGCCGCCGGTCCCTTCGGGACCGGTCGGCGGGGTGTCCTGCTCGTCTCGGCCCGGTCGGCCCCGGGCCTCTGGGCACGGTATCCGCGACCGGCCGGGCGCGCCGCATCGGTGCCGGCTCGGGGCCGGCCCGACCAGGGACGGGCCCCGGTAGCGGGGGGGAGCCCCCCGGCGCGAAGCTGAATGGCCCTTGGCCCTCCGCCGCTACATCCCCCAGTTCGACGGCGTACGCGCCGTGGCCATCTCCGCCGTGGTGGCCTACCACCTCGGGCACCTCCGGGGGGGCTGGGTGGGCGTCGACATCTTCTTCGTGCTCTCGGGCTACCTGATCACCAGCCTCCTGCTCGACCAGGAGCGGCCCCCCGGGAGCCTGGCCGGGTTCTGGGGGCGCCGCGCCCGGCGGCTCCTGCCCGCGGTGCTGGTCCTGCTGGCCGCCCTCTCGCTGTATGCCTGGGCCGGCGGCGCCGGCCTGGTCCCGGCCCAGTTGCGGGCCCCGGCCCTGGCCACCCTGTTCTACGTGGCCAACTGGCAGCAGATCGCCGCCGGCCACAGCTACTTCGCCCGGTACCTGTCGGTCGGCCCGCTCCAGCAGACGTGGTCGCTGGCCATCGAGGAGCAGTACTACCTGGTCTGGCCGCTGCTCATCCTGGCCATCACCGCGGCCACCCGGGGCCGCCGTCGGGGCGTGCTGCTCGGGTGCACCCTGGCCCTGGGCGTGGCCTCGGCCGTATGGATGGGAGTGGCGGCCCACTGGCTCGGGCCCAACCGGGCCTACCTGGGTACCGACACCCGCGCCTGGGAGCTGCTCATGGGTGGGGCGGCGGCCATGGTCTGGCCGCCGGTGGCCGGGGACGGCTCCGAACGGCACCGCTGGTGGTCGGCGTTGGCCGTGGTCGGGGTCCTCGGCGTGGTCATCGGGGCGGCCACCGCCGGCGGGCCGCCGGCCTGGATCTGGGACGGGGGGCTGGTGGCCATCGCCGCCTGCGCCACCCTGGTCGTGGTGGGGGCACTGCGCGCCCCGCGGGGCGTGGTGGCCGTGGTGCTGGCCCTCGGCCCGGTCCGCTGGGTCGGCCTCATCTCCTACAGCCTGTACCTGTGGCACTGGCCGGTGATCGTCCTCATGACCCCGGACAGCATCGGGAGGTCCGGGGGACCGCTGCTGGCCGCCCGCCTCGGGTCCATGGTGGCGCTCTCGTGTGCCAGCTACTACCTGGTCGAACGGCCCTTGCGCCGGGCCGACTGGGCGGGGTGGCACCGCCGCCTCCACGTCCCCGCGGTGGGCTTCGCCGTGGTGGGGATCCTGGCCACCGCGGCGGTGGTGGTGGTCGGCACCGTCGGGCCCCCGGAGGCCACCACGGCCGCGGTGGGCCGTCCCGCGGCACCGACGGCCTCGACCCAGCCGCTGGTCCGACCGGACCTGCCTCCGGCGTCTCCGGCTCACCCCGTCCGGGCGTGGATCTTCGGGGACAGCGTGATGGTGGACAGCTCGCTCGGCATCACCGCGGCGCTGCAGGCCACCGGTGAGGTCACGGTGGTGGCCAACCAGGCCCTGGCCGGGTGGGGGCTGAGCACCGACCCCACCTGGCCCGCCGCGGTGGCCCAGACCCAGTCCGAGGACCATCCCCAGTTGGCCATCGGGACGTGGTCGTGGGACGAGCAGCTGGCCGGGGCCGACCCCGTGGGCTACCAGGACGAGCTGGAGCACTTCATCGCCGCCCTGGTGGCCCCGCCCAACGGCGTGGCCCTGGTGGCGCTGGTGCAATTCCCCCAGCAGGGCCCGGCCGACGCCCTCACCGACGCCGGGGCCCGGGAGCAGAACTGGATCATGCAGACCGAGCTCACCGACGACTGGGACCGCGCCGCCCGACTGGCCGTCGCCGCCTTCCCGGGTCGCGCCGTGTACCTGACCACCCAGCAGCTCTTCGCCCCGGGGGGGAGGTTCCTGACCTGGATGCGCACGCCCGCCGGGACCTGGGTCCGGGCCCGCAAGCTCGACAACACCCACATGTGCCCCTACGGGGCCGCCCAGTTCGGCGCCCTGGTGACCTCGGAGCTCACCCCGCTGCTCGGACTCGGGCCCCTCCAGCCGGGATGGGAGTTCGGCCCGTGGACCCGGGATCCCCGCTACGACGACCCGCCGGGGGCCTGCCCCGACGACCAGCCGCCGCCCGGCTACCGCGGCCTGCCGGTGCCGATGCCCCCGGTTCCGGCCCGGACCGACCAGGCGGCCCGGCCGTCGACCGCCACCCGGACGCCGGCCTCGTAGCCGGACCGCCGGGCCACCACGGCGGGTCGGCGGGGTCAGGGGGCCGAGCGGCCGCCCCCGGTGGGGTCGATGGGGCTGTGCAGGGCCAACCCGCCGTCGCACTCGATGGTCTGGCCGGTCACCCAGCGCATCCCGTGCACGGCCAGCACCGCCTCGGCGACGTCCTCGGGCCGGCCCAGGCGCCCGAGGGCGGTGCGGCGGGCCACGGCGGAGAGCCACGGCCCGTCCCGGGGGGCCGGGCCGAGCATCGGGGTGTCGGTGACGCCGGGGGCCACCGCGTTGACCCGCACCGCCGGGGCCCACTCGACCGCCGCCACCTTGACCACCATGTCCAGGGCGGCCTTCGAGGCGCAGTACAGGCCCATGGCGCGGTCGACCAGCCGGGAGCTGACGCTGCCCACGGCCACCACCGACCCGCCCCCGGACACCTGCATGGCGCCGGCCAGGGCCCGCATGGCCAGCCACACCCCCTTGGCGTTGACCCCCATCACCCGGTCCCACTCGGCCGGCTCGGCCTCGGCCAGCAGGCCGCTGTGCCCGATGCCGGCGGTGACCGTCACCTCGGCCGGGGCCCCGATCCGCTCGAGGGTGGCCCGGGCCGCCGCGTCGACCTGCCCGGGATCGGTGATGTCGCAGCGCAGGTCGCTCCGGGGGGACCGGTCCCACACCACCACCTCGACCCCGGACCTGCGGTAGCGGTCGGCCAGCGCCGCACCGATGCCCGATCCGCCCCCGACCACCACCGCCGGCCCGACCGGGCTCATGGCGCCCCGCCCGGCCTCGGCCCGGTCACCGGGACCGCCCTCCCGCCCCGGGGGCTGAGTGTCGGCACGCTCGGGTCTCCTTCCGGGGTCGGCCCACGACGAGGTACGTTCCTAGGAACCCGTCGCACACTACCGAGCGGCCGGCGGGCGTGCCGGCCGTGCCGACCAGGCCGTAGGGCCGGGGGACCAGGGCCGGCAGGTCGGAGGACCGGGAGGTGAGCGGTGACCGAGGTGCACCAATCGGCGATCTGCGGGCGGGACAGGGTGGAGAGCCTCCGCCTCTGGGGCGACGGCTTGGGGTTCGCCGTGCTCAGGTCCCACCTCGAGCGGCCCGCTCCTCGATGAGGCCGCGGCCGAGGGTCGCCGTCCTCGGCGCCGGAGCCGGCGGGATCGCCATGGGCATCCGCCTGGTTCGGGCCGGCTACGACTTCACCGTCTACGAACAGTCCGACGGGGTCGGGGGGACCTGGCGGGACAACACCTACCCCGGGGCGGCGTGCGACGTCCCTTCCCACCTCTACTCGTACTCCTTCGAGCCCAACCCGTGGTGGAGCCGGACCTACGCCACCCAGCCCGAGATCCTGGCCTACCTCGAGGCGTGCGCCGACCGGTACGGGGTCAGTCCCCACGTCCGCACCGGCACCCGGATCACCGAGGCCCGCTGGGACGACGCCGCCCGGCAGTGGCGGCTCACCTCCGCCGCCGGTGAGCGGTTCGAGGCCGAGGTACTGGTCAGTGGCCTCGGGATGCTCAACGTCCCCCACGTCCCTGACATCCCCGGCGCCGAGCGCTTCGCCGGCCGGGCCTTCCACTCCTCCCACTGGGACCACAGCCGACCGCTGGCCGGTGAGCGGGTGGCGTCGATCGGGACCGGGGCCAGCGCCGTCCAGTACGTGCCGGCCATCGCCCCCGACGTGGAACACCTCACGGTGTTCCAGCGCTCCCCGATCTGGATCACCCCCCGGATGGACCAGCCCTACTCGGACGGCGAGC
>DATCBL010000430.1:0-2919 GCA_036511875.1 Acidimicrobiales bacterium | reverse complement strand
CCGGGGCGCGGGAGTACGGATGGGGGAGCTGTTGGCGTCGACACGCGACGTGTCGGCGGTGTCGGGGCTGTGTGCCATGGTGCGCCGGGATGCGTGGGACAAGGTCGGGGGCTGGTCCGAGTCGATTCCCGACCCCTCCGTCGACGTCGACCTGTTCTTGCGGTTGGGGAGGGCCGGCTATCGCGTCGTCCTGACCCCTGACGTCACTGCCCGGCTCGACGGGCCACTGCCCGTCACCGCGCTCCCACCGACAGACGCCGATCGCTACTTCACCGCCCACCTCGCCCCTGGTCCGGATGCCTGGGAGATCGCCGGAACCAGGATTCGATAGCATCCCGGTCCATGGCCGGTGTTCCCGACGACGTCTACGACCCCGGACAACTACCGGCCCGGCTGGCCGAGCTCGAACACGAGCTCCAGCTCCGGATGGACGATGTCATCCGACTGGACCGCGAGCTGCGACACGCTCACGACGACATCGCCGTCAAGAACGAGTTCATCCAACAGCTCACCGCGGAAGCCGACACGCTCGACCGGATCCGCGCCCTCCTGGGCCGGCTGCCGTTCGGGCTGCGCCTCCGGGCCCTGCTCGAGGGACGCCTCGGTTTCGGCGCGGCCAAACCCAGCGCGAAGCCGGTCGGTCCCCGGGCTCCGACGTCGGAGGCCACCCAGCGGGCCCGGGCCCAGGCGGCTCGCGCCGTGCATCGCCTCGCCCCCCAGGGCACCCTCCGGGAGCGGTCGGTGACCGCGGCCCGGAGCGCCGGGCACCGCGTCCCGAGCAGCACCCCCCGGTCATCGGGGTCCTGAACCGTGCCGCCCAATAGGCCGCGCCCGGGCGGGGACCGGGACCCGCCCGGCTCCGAGGAGCTAGACGGCAACGGGCCGGAGGGGAGCGAGCTCGACTACCTCTCGGCCCGGCTGGAGGCCAGCCAGCGGAAGCTGGCCGAGCGGGATGAGTGGATCCGCGTGCTCTCCCGACAGGTCGCCGACCTGACCAGGGTGCAGCGGATGATGGTGGCCGGGTCGCGATCGGCCCGACTGGTCGTGCGCCGGGTGGCCCCGGTCGGGACCGATCGCCAACGGGCGGTCAGCGCCGTCCTGAAGGTGGTGCGGCCGTCCCGCCGTCGCCCGTCCGCCGGGCGGGTCGGCCCGACGGTCACGTCGGAGGTGGCCCGCTACCGCGCCGACCGCGATGAGCTGTCGGCCGAGTACCGCCGCTGGCGGAATCAGCACGAACCGGGCCCCGCCGCGCTCGACGAGCTCCACGGGACCAACGTGGCGTGGGAGTGGCGACCGTTGGTCAGCATCCTGCTCACCGTCGCCGACGTCGAGCCGAAGTGGCTGGAGGAGACGGTCGACTCGGTGGTGGCCCAAGTGTACGACCGATGGGAGCTGTTGGTCGCGCCCGGAGCGCCGATGCCGTCCGATGTCGACGGGGTCGTCGAGCGCTATGTCGTCACCGACCCCCGGATCCGGGTCGTCCCTCCGCCCATCGGCCCGGTCGGTGCCGGGGGGGAGGAGGGGGACACCGTCCCGGCACAGCGGGCCGCCCTCCAGGCCGAAGGGGAGTGGGTGCTGCGCATCGACGCCGGCGACCTGCTGCGCCCCGACGCGTTGCACCACGTGGTGGGCCACCTCGCCGACCACCCTGACGCCGACGTGGTCTACGCCGACGAGGACCGCCGGTCGGACGACGGGGACCTCGAGCGACCCGAGTTCAAGCCCGACTGGTCACCCGAGTACCTCCTGTCGAGGGACTACCTGGGTCGTCCCACCGCCGTGCGGCGCAGCCTGCTGCTCTCGGTGGGCGGCTGGCGGGCCGGCTTCACGCCGGCCGAAGAGGACCATGACCTGCACCTGCGGGCCACCGAGCAGGCCCGCCAGGTCGCCCATGTCGCCGCGGTGCTCTACACCCGACGTCCGGGCCCGGCGAGCGATCAGCACCATCCGAGCATCCCGGCCGGAACCGCCTCCGACAATCCGGTCCTGGCCGCCCTCCGTCGCCGTGACCGCCCCGGGCGGGCGACCGTCATGTCGGGCGGGGACGGCGACGACGACATCGGCGAACCGGCCTGCTACGACGTCCGCTATGACATCGGGGGCGGACCGACGGTGGACATCATCATTCCGACCCGTGACCGGCTCGATCTCCTGAAGAAGTGCATCACCAGCATCGAGACGGTGTCCACCTACCCGTCCTACCGCATCACCGTGGTCGACAACGGCAGCGTGGAGGAGGACACCCTCCGGTACCTTGAGCACTCCGACCTCCATGTCGTGCGCAGCCCCGGGCCGTTCAACTTCTCGCGGCTGGTGAACAAGGGAGTGCAGTCGAGCGAGGCCGACTACATCCTGTTGCTCAACAACGACATCACCGCGCTCACCGCCGACTGGATCGAGGCCATGCTCGAACTGGCCCAGCAGCCGGATGTCGGGGCGGTCGGATGCCGGCTGCTGTTCCCCGACGGATCGGTGCAGCACGAGGGGGTGGGGCTCCTTCCGGAGTACACGGCGGCCAACATCAGCTGGCCCTGGCCGGTGATCCGGGACACCTCGGCGGTGACGGCGGCGTGCATGCTGGTTCGTCGAGATCCCTACTGGTCGGTCGACGGGTTCGACGAGGACATCGCGGTCTGCTTCAACGATGTCGACTTCTGTCTCCGGATGGGGCGGTCCGGCCGACGCGTGGTGTACACGCCCCACGCCGAGCTCAAGCATGCCGAGAGCTCGACCCGCGGTCGCATGAACCCTCAGGAGGACATCGACCTGTTCTTCAACCGCTGGGGCACCCCGGATCACCTCCGCGACCCGTTCGTCAGTCCCCACGTTCGCTGGCCCCACCCCCAGCGACTCAGAATCTGGCCATGAAGCGCGGCCGGACCGGGCTGGTGTCCCGATGTCGACGATCCGAGCAGGGTG
>DATCBL010000429.1:0-4107 GCA_036511875.1 Acidimicrobiales bacterium | reverse complement strand
CCCGATCGGCTCGTGGTCGCCACGTTCATGGTCGCCGCCGGTCTCACCGGTGGCGACGTGGTGGTGGAGGACGGCCGTCCCGACCACATGGACATGCTCATCCGCAAGCTGTCCGCCACCGGCATCCGCATCACCCAGGAGCCCGGGGGCCTGCGGGCGGAGCGGGACCGGTCCGACCGGCTGCAGTCCGTGGACGTGGCCACCCTTCCCTATCCCGGCTTCGCCACCGACTACAAGCCGCTGCTGGTGACCCTGCTCACCGTGGCCAACGGGGTCGGCATCGTCACCGAGAACCTGTTCTTCGGCCGGTTCCGCTACGTGGAGGAGCTGCGGCGCATGGGGGCCGACATCCGCACCGAGGGCCACCACGCCGTGGTGCGCGGGGTGCCCACCCTGTCGGGGGCGCCGGTCCGGGCCTTCGACGTCCGGGCCGGGGCGGCGCTGGTGCTGGCCGGCCTGGTGGCCGACGGCGAGACGGTGATCACCGACGCCCACCACGTCGACCGGGGCTACGAGGACCTGGACGGGAAGCTGGCCTCGCTCGGGGCCCACGTCACCCGGGCCTGACGGCCAGTACCGGCCCGGATACGCTCGTCACTCCATGCCCGACCCCCGTCCCACCGACCCCGCCGCCCTGTTCGACGCGGCCCGAGCCGGGGACCAGGCCGCGCTGGCCCGCCTGCTGTCGCTGGTCGAGCGGGGCGGGCCGGCGTCCCGGGCCGTGGCCGGCCTGGCCTACACCACGCCCGGCGACGCCTACACGGTGGGGATCACCGGGGCCCCCGGGGGCGGGAAGTCGACCCTGGCCGACCGTCTGGTCACCGTGGCCCGGCGCCAGGGGTTCGACCGCGGCGGGCCGGTGGCGGTGCTGGCCGTCGACCCCTCCTCCCCGTACTCGGGGGGTGCCATCCTCGGGGACCGGGTCCGGATGTCCAGCCACTCCCTCGACGAGGGCGTCTACATCCGGTCGATGGCCACCCGCGGCCACCTCGGCGGGCTGGCCGTGGCCGTGCCCGACGCGGTGCGGGTGCTCTCGTCGGTCGGGATGCCGGTGGTGATGGTGGAGACGGTCGGGGTGGGGCAACAGGAGGTGGAGGTGGCCGCGGCGACCGACACCACCATCGTGGTGGTCAACCCCGGCTGGGGCGACTCCATCCAGGCCAACAAGGCCGGCCTGTTGGAGATCGCCGACGTGTTCGTGATCAACAAGGCCGATCGCCCCGGGGCCCGGGAGACCCGTCGGGACCTCGAGCTGATGCTGGACCTCACCGAGCTCGGGCCGTGGCGCCCCCCCATCGTAGAGACGGTGGCCTCCACCGGGGACGGCACCGAGAAGCTCTGGGAGACCATCGGACACCATCGGGCCCACCAGATCGAGCACGGGACCCTGCTGCTCCAGCGGCGCCGGCGCTTCGAGCGCGAGTTCCGCCAGATCCTTTCGGCCCGCCTGTCCGAGCAGATCGACGGGGTGCTGTCGGCGGGAGGGGTGGACGACATCAAGACGGCCATGCTGGACGGCGCGCTCGATCCCTACGCGGCCGCCGACCGGGTGTTGACCCGCCTGCTGCCGTCCGGTGGGAAACCACCGATTGAGGGCTGAAAAGAACCGTTCGGCCACAGGTGCTCAGGTAGCGTGCGCACGTGACCGTTGAATCCACGCCCGGGCCGGCGCTGACCGTCCCGTTCGCCCCGTTGGGCGGGCTGACCCATCCGGTGTCCCATCAGGCCCCCCTGCCCCCGCCCGAGGAGGATCCCCTCTGGTTCCAGCGGGCCGTCTTCTACGAGGTGCTCATCCGGGGCTTCTTCGACGGCAACAACGACGGGGTCGGGGACATCCCCGGGCTCATCGCCAAGCTGGACTACCTCCAGTGGCTCGGCGTCGACTGCCTCTGGCTGCTGCCGTTCTACCCCTCCCCGTTGCGGGACGGCGGCTACGACATCAGCGACTACTACTCGGTCCACCCCGAGAGCGGCACCGTCGACGACCTGAAGCGCCTGCTGGAGGAGGCCCACGCCCGGGGCATCCGGGTCATCGCCGATCTGGTCATCAACCACACCAGCGACCAGCACCCGTGGTTCACCGAGTCGCGGCAGAGCCGGGACAATCCCAAGGCCGACTGGTACGTGTGGAACGACGACGATCAGCGGTGGCCCGAGGCCCGCGTCGTGTTCGTGGACGTGGAGCGGTCCAACTGGTCCTACGACCCCCAGCGGGACCAGTACTACTGGCACCGGTTCTACGCCCACCAGCCCGACCTCAACTACGAGAGCCCCGAGGTGGCCGACGCCATGCTCGACGTGGTGCGCTACTGGCTGGACCTGGGGCTCGACGGGTTCCGGCTGGACGCGGTGCCCTTCTTGTTCCAGCAGGACGGCACCGCCGGGGAGAACCTCCCCGAGACCCACGCCTTCATCCGCCGGGTGCGGGCCGAGCTGGACGAGCACTACCCCGGCCGGATCCTGCTGGCCGAGGCCAACGGGTGGCCGGCCGACGTGGCCGACTACTTCGGTGACGACGACGAGTGCCACCTGTGCTTCAACTTCCCGCTGATGCCCCGGCTGTTCGTGGCCGTCCGGCGCGAGCAGAGCTTTCCCATCACCGAGATCCTGGCCCAGACCCCCGAGGCCCCGGGCAGCGCCCAGTGGGCCATCTTCCTGCGCAACCACGACGAGCTGACCCTGGAGATGGTCAGCGAGGAGGAGCGCGACTACCTGTTCTCCGAGTACGCCCGGGACCCGAGGATGAAGCGCCACATGGGCATCGGGCGCCGGTTGGCCCCGCTGCTCGACCGCGACCGCCGCCTCTCCGAGCTGCTCTTCTACCTGCTGTTCACCCTGCGGGGCAGCCCGGTGCTCTACTACGGCGACGAGATCCAGATGGGGGACAACCTCTACCTGGGCGACCGCGACTCGGTGCGCACCCCGATGCAGTGGACCCCGGACCGCAACGGCGGGTTCAGCCGGGCCGACTTCGCCCAGCTCTACCTGCCGCCGTTGATGGACCCGGTCTACGGCTTCTCCGCCGTCAACGTCGAGGCCCAGCAGCGCAACACCAGCTCGTTCCTTCACTGGATGCGGCGGATCCTGGCCGTGCGCCGGGAGTTCCCGGTGTTCGGCACCGGGGAGCTCGAGGTCATCTCCTCGGCCAATCCGTCCGTCCTGTCCTTCGTGCGGTCGGCCCCCGACCAGCCCCAGCGGGGGCCGGTCAACCCGGTGCTGTGCGTGCACAACCTCAGCAAGCTGGCCCAACCGGCCGAGCTCCACGTGGAGCGGTGGGTGGGCCGCCAGCCCATCGAGCTGTTGGGCCGGGTGGCCTTCCCCCTGATCGGCACCGAGCCCTACCGGGTGACCCTGGCCCCGTACGGGTCGCAGTGCTTCGAGCTGGCCTAGCCGCGGCGCCCTGATCCGACCGTCGTTGGCCCGTCGTTGCCGGTGACCAGAGGCGGCGGGGCGGGGAGGAGAGCGGCTCAGCCGGTGTTGGCCATGGGAAGCTGCACGGCCAGCTCCTCGGCGGCCTGCTCGGGGTTCACGATGTTGATCATCACACCGGTGCCCAGTTCGAAGCCGGCCACCGTGGTGATCTTCGGCACCACGTGGACGTGCCAGTGGTAGGGCTCCGGGGCCCGGTAGGGGGCGGAGTGGAAGACCAGGTTGTAGGCCACGTCGCCGACCACGTCGCGCAGCCGGCCGAGGGCCACCCGGAGGGCCCGGCCCACCGCCACCAGGTCGGCCGGGGGGCTGTGGTGCAGGTGGGGTCCGTGGGCCCGGGGGATGATCAGCATCTCGTAGGGGGCCCCGCTCCAGAATGGGCAGATGACCAGGACCCGCTCGTCGGCGTAGACCACCCGGTGGGCCACGTTCTCCTCGGCGTCGACCGCCGTGCACAGGAGGCAACGCCCGGCGAACCGGGCGAAGCCGGCCTGCTCCTCGACCAGCTCCCGGGGGACGAAGGACATCCCGAGGAGTTGGCCGTGGGGATGCTCGATGGAGGCCCCGGCCTCCCGCCCGGCGTTGACGATGGCCTGGCTGTACCGGAGGCCGGGGATGGCGGCGTGCTCCCCGATCCGGGTGCTGATGGCCGACATCACTGCGGTGGCCTGCTCGTCG
>DATCBL010000428.1:0-5544 GCA_036511875.1 Acidimicrobiales bacterium | reverse complement strand
CGGGATCTGGGGGCTGAAGGAGGGCTACTGCCTCATGGTGGGAGGGTCCAAGGAGGCGGTGGCGGTGGCCGAGCCGATCTTCGTGGCCCTGGCCCCCGAGGGCGGCTATGCCCATGTGGGCCCGCCCGGGGCCGGCCACTTCGTCAAGATGGTCCACAACGGCATCGAGTACGGCTTGATGCAGGCCTACGCCGAAGGGTTCGAGATCATGTCGGAGGCGCCCGAGTTCGACCTCGACCTCCACCAGATCTCGGCCATCTGGAGATACGGCTCGGTGGTGCGCAGCTGGCTGCTGGAACTGGCCGAGCGCGCCCTGCGGCCCGAGTCCGGCTTCGACCAGATCGAAGGGGTGGTGGTCGACTCCGGGGAGGGTCGCTGGACGGTGGAGGAGGCCATCGACCGCGGGGTGTCGGCCCCGGTCATCTCCTCGGCCCTGTTCGCCCGGTTCGCCTCCCAGAAGAAGGACGCCTTCGGTCTGCGCCTGGTGTCGGCGCTGCGCAACCAGTTCGGGGGACACGCCTTCACCACCACCGACGGCGCCCAGGGCGGCGAGACCCTCACCCCCAAATGAGCGACGACGCCCGTTCCGGCCCGGCCAGCGGGAGCCCCGCGGCCAAGAGGCGCTCCCTGCCCCCGGTGCTGTCCAAGGCCCCACCGGTGGCCATGGTCATCTTCGGCGCCTCCGGCGACCTGACCGCCCGCAAGATCCTGCCCGCCCTGGCCCGCCTGGCCGACCGCGGGGTGCTGGACGACGGCTTCACCATCATCGGGGTGGCCCGCACCGAGTGGAGCGACGACGAGTTCCGGGCCCACGTGGCCGGGGCCACGCCCGAGGGCGGCCCCAAGTGGAAGGACCTGACCGGGCGGTTCAAGTACATCGCCGGCGAGTACGACCACCCGGACACCTTCGCCCAGCTCAAGCTGCACCTGGATGAGGCCGACGAGGTGGACGCCACCGCCGGGAACCGCCTCTACTACCTGGCCACCATTCCCAGCGTGTTCGGTCTGGTGGCCGGGGCTCTGGCCGCCCACGGCTGCGTGGGACCCGACAACGACGAACGGTTCATGCGGGTGGTGGTGGAGAAGCCCTACGGACGCGACCTCGACAGCGCCATCGCCCTGGACGAGCAGATGCACGCCGCCTTCGAGGAACGTCAGATCTACCGTATCGACCACTACATGGGCAAGGAGACGGTCCAGAACGTGTTGGCCCTCCGGTTCGCCAACGCCATCTTCGAACCCATCTGGAACCGTCGCTACGTCGAACAGGTCCAGGTGACCGTGGCCGAGTCGCTGGGCGTCGAGCACCGGGGCGGCTTCTACGAGACGGCCGGGGCGCTGCGGGACATCGTGCAGAACCATGTGATGCAGGTCCTGGCCCTCACGCTGATGGAGTCCCCCACCAGTACCGACGCCGACCGGATCCGCGACGAGAAGGTCAAGCTCCTCCACGCCATCGACATCCCCACTCCCGACGAGGCCGTGGACAAGTCGGTGCGGGGCCAGTACGGCCCGGGCACCATCGACGGCCACAAGGTCATCGGCTACCGGCAGGAGCAGGATGTCTCCCCCGACAGTGGCACCGAGACCTACCTGGCGCTCCGGCTCCGGGTGGAGAACTGGCGGTGGTCCGGGGTCCCCATCTACGTGCGCACCGGCAAGCGCCTCCCGGCCCGGGTGACCGAGGTGGCCCTGACCTTCCGCCAGGTCCCGTTCCTCCTGTTCGACCACCGCACCAGCCGCGACCTGAGGCCCAACGCCTTGATCCTCCGCATCCAGCCCGACGAGGGGATCAGCCTGGAGTTCGGGGCCAAGATCCCCGGCGAGAAATTCCACATCCGCTCGGTGGCCATGGACTTCAACTACGCCGAGACCTTCGCCGGCGTGGAGGCCGCCGACGGCTACGAACGGCTCATCCACGATGCCATGGTCGGCGATGCCACCCTGTTCATCCGGTCCGACGAGGTCCAGCAGGCCTGGAGGATCGTCGATCCCTACCTCCAGGCGTGGTCGGAGCCGGGGGGCGCCATGCACAGCTACCCGGCCGGGACGTGGGGACCGCACATGGCCGACCTGCTGGTCGAACGCTCGGGTGACGAGTGGCGCAACCCGGTCATCGATCTCGAGCTCAGTGGCGGCCGGATCACCGAGCTCCCCCAGTGAGCCGGTCCGCCCCCGGGGCGGGCGGCCGTCCCGCCGGGTCCGGCGGTCCGATGAACGGTCGGGTCGAGCGGGTGCCGTCGGTCCCCGACGCCTTCGCCCGCCTGGTGGCGGCGGTGCTGGCCGAGGCCCGTCCGGACCGCTTCTCCCTGTTCCTGTCCGGCGGGGCCACCGCCCGACAGTGCTACGGGCGGCTGGCCCAGGTCGGTGGACCGGGCAGCGGCGTGGCCTGGGCCGAGGTGGACGTCTACCTCGGTGACGAGCGCTGCGTGCCCCCGGACCATCCCGACTCCAACCACCGCATGATCGCCGAGACGCTCCTCGACGTGGTCGGTCCGGTGGGGTCGGACCATCCCATGTACCGATCGGGCCCCCCGTCCTCGGCCGCCGCCGACTACCAGGCGGTGGTCGGCCCGCTGCCGTCCTACGACCTGGTCCACCTGGGACTAGGTCCCGACGGCCACACCGCCTCGCTCTTCCCCGGCTCCGCCGCACTGGACCTCACCGATCCCGACGTGCTGGTGGTGGCCAGCCGCGATCCCCGGTCCGACAACCCCCACGATCGGATCACGCTGACCTACCAGGCCCTGGCCCGTGCCCGGTTGGCCGTATTCACCGTCTCGGGGCCGTCGAAGCGAGAGGCCTTCGCCGGCATCGTGGCCGGCGAGGACCTGCCCGCCTCCCGCGTCGTGGCCGATCAGGTCCTCTGGCTGGTCGATGACGACGCCATCGGCGACACGCCGCTCCCCGACTAGATCCGGCCTCGCTCCCCCTCGTCAAGGCCCCGGGCGTGGACCCCGCAGGCCCGGTCGCCTCGGAGGCCTCCTCCGATAAGGTGTCGCCGATGCCCGCCGAACCCGGCCCCACGCCTGCGCCCGCCGCGGCACCAACCCTTCCCGAGCCGACGGCCGGGGCCTCGGGCCCGCGGAACGTCGCCACCGGGGAGGATCTGGCCACCCTCCTCGAGCTCCCCCTGCCCGTCCTGCAGGAGCGGGCGGCGCGCATCCGTCGAGCGGCTCACGGGACCCGCATCACCTTCTCGCCCAAGGTGTTCATCCCGCTCACCATGCTGTGCCGCGACCGCTGTGGCTACTGCACGTTCGCCAAGGCCCCGGCCCGGGTGGAGTCCCCCTATCTCACCCTCGACCAGGTCCTCGACATCGCCCGGGCCGGCCGGGCCGCCGGTTGCCACGAGGCCCTGTTCACGCTGGGCGAGGGTCCCGAGGACCGCTATCCGGCCGCCCGGGAGTGGCTGGACGACCACGGCTACACCTCCACCGTCGACTACCTGGTGGCGGCCTGCGCCGCCGTGGTGGCGGAGACCGGGCTCCTCCCCCACGCCAACGCCGGAGCCCTCGACGCCGGGGACCTGGTCCGGCTGAGGTCGGTGACCGCCAGCCAGGGCATGATGATCGAATCGGTCAACCCGGACCTGGCCGCCCACCGATCGGCCCCGGACAAGACACCGGCGCGGCGGCTGGCCACGCTCGAGGCCGCCGGTCTCGGTGGCATCCCGTTCACCACCGGGCTGCTGGTGGGCATCGGCGAGTCACGGGCCGACCGGGTGGCCACGCTCGAGGCCATCGCCGCCAGTCATCGGCGCCACGGCCACGTGCAGGAGGTGATCGTCCAGAATTTCCTGCCCAAGGCGGGCACGTCCATGCACCAGTGGCCTCCCTGCCCTCCCGAGGAATTCCTCTGGACCATCGCCGCGGCCCGGTTGGTGCTGCCCCCCGAGATCCACCTCCAGGCCCCACCCAACCTCTCCGACGACCTCGCCCCGCTGCTGGCGTCGGGCATCGACGACTGGGGCGGGGTCTCCCCGGTGACCGCCGACCATGTCAACCCCGAGCGGGCCTGGCCCGAGCTGGCCACGCTGCGTGGAGCCACCGAGGCCGCCGGGCTCACCCTGGCTCCCCGACTGACCCTCTACCCCAGCTACGCCCTGGACCCGGCGCGATGGCTCGACCCGTCCATGCGGTTTCCCGTGCTCGACGCCAGCGACGCCGAGGGCCTGGGCCGGGACCACCCCTGGTCCTCGGGGAGCGAGGTGCCGCCCCCGGAGCTCCTGGGCGGGCCCCCGGCCCGGTCCGACGACGGCCGGGCCGGGCCTTCGGCGCCCGCCGGCCCCCCGGTGGCCACCCTGGCGTCGACCGGCAGCGCCGTCGGCGAGGTGCTGGCCGGGGTGGAAGGGGGCCACCGGGTGGGCGAAGAGGAGATCGTCACCCTGTTCGGCGCCCGGGGACGCGAGGTGCGGACGGTGGCCGACGTGGCCGACCAGCTCCGGTTCGAGGCGGTGGGAGACGAGGTCACCTACGTCAACAACCGCAACATCAACTACACCAACGTCTGCACCTTCAAGTGCAAGTTCTGCGCCTTCTCCAAAGGACCGCTCTCCCTCAACCTCCGGGGTCGGCCCTATCTGCTCGAGCTGAGCGAGATCTCGGAGCGGGTCCGGGAGGCCGAAGCCCTGGGGGCCACCGAGGTCTGCCTGCAAGGGGGCATCCATCCCGACTTCGACGGTGAGTACTACCTGGACGTCATCAAGGCCGTCCGGGAGGCCTCGGCCACCATCCACATCCACGGCTTCACCGCCCTCGAGGTGACCGAGGGGGCCCGCCGCTCCGAGATGCCCCTGGCCGACTACCTGGTCCTCCTGCGCGACGCCGGCCTCAAGACCCTGCCCGGGACGGCCGCCGAGATCCTGGACGACGAGGTCCGGGCGGTGCTCTGCCCGGACAAGATCAACACCGAGGAGTGGCTGTTCGCCCACCGGACCGCCCACCAGGTGGGCCTGCGCTCCAACGTCACCATCATGTTCGGAGCGGTCGAGCAGCCCCGGTCCTGGGCCCGGCACCTGGTGCGGACCCGGGACCTCCAGCTGGAGACCGGCGGGTTCACCGAGTTCGTGCCCCTGCCCTTCGTGCACATGGCCACGCCCATCTACCTGCAGCGCCGGTCCCGACGGGGCCCCACGTTCCGCGAGACCCTGCTGATGCACGCCGTGGGCCGGATCGCCTACCGCTCGGCCATCGAGAACATCCAGATCAGCTGGGTCAAGATGGGGGCCGACGGAGTGCGCCAGATCCTCCGGGCCGGGGTCAACGACCTCGGCGGCACGCTGATGGACGAGAACATCTCCCGGGCGGCCGGGGCCAGCCATGGCCAGATGATGGACGCAGCGCGGTTCGCCGCCATCGTGGGCCCGTTGGGCCGCACCCTGGCCCAGCGCACGACGTTGTACGGGCGGGTCGGCGGACCCCGCACCGAAGCGCTCGTCGCCGCCCCCTGATGGCCCCGCCGCCCCCGACCGGCGGTGGGTCGCCACCGGATCCGGTGTCGTCGACCGAGGGGGCCGGCTCGGTGGACCACCTGGTGGCGGCG
>DATCBL010000427.1:0-5030 GCA_036511875.1 Acidimicrobiales bacterium | reverse complement strand
GGCCGGGCCGCCGTCAACCACGACTCGGTGAGCGACTTCGAGGGCGCGGGCCGGATCATCGACACGGCCCTCGAGCACTTCGGGCAGCTCGACATCCTGGTCAACAACGCCGGCATCGTCCGCGACCGCACCCTGGTGAAGATGGACGAGGCCGACTACGACGCGGTGGTGGCCGTCCACCAGAAGGGGACCTTCAACACCGCCCGACATGCCGCACCCCTGATGAAGGAGGCCGGGTACGGACGCATCGTCAACATCACCTCCTCGGCCGGCCTCCGGGGCAACTTCGGCCAGACCAACTACGGCGCGGCCAAGGCCGCCATCATGGGGATGACCTTCGTGTGGGCGGTGGAGCTGGCCCGCTACGGCATCACCGTCAACGCCATGGCTCCGGCCGGTGCCACCCGGATGACCCAGGGCCTCAACGACGACGCCGCCGAGGTCCCGGCCGACCAGGATCCGGCCCTCAACGCCCCCCTGGTGGCCTATCTGGCCTCCGAGGCCGCGGCCGACGTCAACGGCCAGGTCTTCGGACGGACCGGGTTCGGGTACACCGTCTTCCAGACCCCCCGGCAGGTGGCCACCATGTGGCAGGAGGGCGGGTGGACGCCCACCCAGGTGGCCGAGCACTTCCACGAGGTACTGGGCCAGCACCTCCAGCCGGTGGGCATGCCCGCCCACCCCCTGCTCGGCAAGAAGTAGGCCGTCGGGCTCCACCGGAGCGGGACCCGCGGCGACCGGCTCCGGCCCGCGCCGCCCGGCGGGCCCGATTGACCCGACGCGACCGGTTCGGCCATGCTGCTCCGACAGGTTGGGGCCGAGCGTCGTGTCCACCCTGCCGGGTGCCGTGCCGGAGCCGGGGAAGCAGAGGTAGGGACAGGATGGACAGGAGGCACAGGTCGTTCGGCCCGAGGCTGTCGGGACTCGCACCGTCCCCAGCCGGTGGGCCCCGATGAGCGCTCGGGCCCAGCTGCCGCCCGAGCAGGTCCACGCCATGGCCCTGGCCTTCGGGGGCGAGACCGCCTACACCGTGGTGGGGGGTTCGTCGCTGACCTTCGACCAGTGGGACGCCTCGGCCAGTCGGGTGGCTCGGGGCCTCATGGCCGCCGGGGTCGGGGCCGGCGACCGGGTGGCCCTCCATCTCGAGCCGGCCAACGCCCTCCGGTGGGTGATCGGCTACAGCGCCATCCACCGGGCCGGGGCGGTGGCGGTGCCGTTCAATCCCCAGCTGACCCGGCCCGAGGTCGAGCGGATGCTCGAGCACTCCGGGGCGGCGGCCACCATCGCCGAGACCTCCCTCCTGGCTCGGTACCGAGACCGCCGGCCGGTAGTGGTGGTGGCCGTGCCCGAGGCCGGCGCCCCCGACGACGACCGCTCGCGCCCCGACGACGCGCCGGACGGCGTGACCACCTGGGGCGACGTCCTGACCGACGACGACTCGTACTTCCAGGTGCCGCGCCGGCCCGAGGACCTGGCCGACATCCTCTACACGTCGGGCACCACGGGCCAGCCCAAGGCGGTGGCGGTTCGCCATGACAACTACTCGCTCATGCCGATGGGTGAGCCCCAATGGAGCGGTGGGGCCTGGATGCACGCCAGCCCGCCGTACACCTTCGCCGGCATCGCGTTCGTCTACACGCCGATGAAGCTCGGCCTGCGGGCCCTCTACATGCCGAGATTCGACGCCGGTACCTGGCTGGACACGGTGGAGGCGGAACGCCCCGGTTCGGTCTTCCTGGTGCCGGCCATGGCCAACCTGCTCCTCGAGCACCCCCGCTTCGACACTGCCGACCTCACCTCGGTGCAACTCTGCAGTGTCGGCAGCGCCCCCCTGGCCCCGTTCGTGCTGGAGCGCCTGCAGGAGCGGATGCCCACGGCCCTGGTCTCCAACAACTACGGGATGACCGAGGCCGGGTCGGTCTACTGCCTGATGCCGCCCGGTGAGGCGGTCAAGCGGCCCGGGTCGGTCGGGAAACCCCTCCCGCCGGCCGAGATCCTCTGCGCCGATGCCGAGGGCAACGCCGTACCGGCCGGCGAAGTGGGCGACGTGCGGATGAGGATCCCGGGGCGTCCTCGCGAGTACTACGGCGATCCCGAGGCCAGCTCGCGCACCTGGGTCGACGGCTGGTTGGTCACCGGGGACCTGGGCCGGATCGACGAGGACGGATACCTCTACATCGTGGGCCGGAGCAAGGACGTGATCATTCGGGGGGGCAACAACATCCATCCCACCGACGTGGAGCACGCCATCCAGCTGCACCCGGCCGTTCGCGAGGCCGCGGTGGTGGGAATTCCCCACCCGGTGCTGGGCGAGGACCTGCTGGCCGTGGTCACGTTGCGGCCGGGTCAGAGGGCCAGCGACGAGGAGCTGCGCCAGCACACGTTGGAACGACTGGCCAAGTACAAGGTGCCGCGGCGGTGGGAGTTCGTGGACGACCTCCCGCGCAATGCCACCGGCAAGGTGCTGAAGGAGGAGCTCCGGCGCCGCTATGCCGACCGTGACGGACCCGACTCCACCGGCGGAGCCTGACCGCATGACGGCGAGGGAGAGCATCCCGGGGCCCCGGATCGCCATCGTGGGGACCGGCAACATCGCCTCGCTGAACGTGGCCGGCTACCTCGAGGACGAGCGGTGCGAGGTGGTGGCGGTGTGCGACACCCTCGAGAGCCGGGCCATCGAGACCGCCGAGGCCTGGGGAGTTCCTCGGGTGTACACCGATCTCGACGCCATGCTGGCCGATCCCGGCATCGACGCGGTGGAGATCCTCACGCCGACCCACCTCCACTTCGACCACGTGATGGCCGCCCTGGCCGCCGGCAAGCACGTGTCCTGCCAGAAGCCTCTGGCCAACTCGGTCGCCGAGGCGCTGGCCATGGATCGGGCCGCGGCCGAGGCCGGCCTGATCCTGCGGGTCAGCGAGTGCTTCCGGCACTATCCCCCGCTGGAGCTGGCCAAGCGGCTCATCGCCGAGGGGGCCATCGGCCGGCCCAACCATTTCCGGATGAACACCGTGGTCGGTCAGACCGACTCGGCCTTCCAGACCGGCCTGGAGGCCGACGGGTACACCTGGCGGTTCACCTCGACCAGCCCCGGGGGCCACCTCTTCGACGACATGATCCACAAGTACGCTGTGGCGCTGTGGCTGTTCGACCAGGACATCGTCTCGGTCCAGGCCGCGGTCCGACGGCGCGACGTGTTCTTCGAGCCGTGCTCGGCGATCTTCGAGTACGAGGACCCCGGGCTGCTCGGCACCATGGACGTCGTCTACTCCCCGGCGATGTGGATGCGCAGCCAGTACTACGGCGCGGACGAGTTCTTCGAGATCCACGGGGACGAGGGGTTCCTGTGGGTGACCCGGTGCACCGGCCAGTTGCTCGACCTCCCCGCCGTGGTCCACTACGACGGGGCCCAGGACCGCCAGACCACCACTTCGTTCACCGGCGTGGATGCCGACTGGGGCTCCGGGTTCCGGCGGTCGTCCCACCACTTCGTGGACGCCCTGGTGGACGGCACCCCGGCCCAGATGACCGCCGCCGAGGCCGCCAAGGCCCTCCAGCTCTGCTTCGCCGTCTACCAGGCCGGCAACTCCCGGCTCCCGGTCGACCCCCGCACGGTCACCGGCACCGTGTCGCCCGACGGGTGGCCGGAGTGACGACACCTAAGTGACCCGGTCAGACTGATCCAGACCGGCCAGACTGAACCGGACCGAACCCGGACAGGGAGGACACCACCATGAAGGTCACCCGCACGCTCCACCACAGCGTGAACGTGGAAGGCCACCTGGCCGAGACCACCGCGTTCTACCAGCGCCTGCTGGGCCTGGCCGACGACGACCGTCCGACCATCCCCGGCATCGACGGCCACTGGTTCGGGACCGGCGCGGTCCAGCTCCACCTGGTGGATGCCGATGCCGGCCCCGGCCCCATCCGGCCGGCCGGGCCCCACGTGTGCTTCGCCGTCACCGACCTGGGCGCCGCCATCGCCGAGCTGGACCAGGCCGGCATCCCCTACATGGAGGGGGCCCAGGGGGCCACGGTCCAGATCTGGTTCACCGATCCGGCCGGCAACACCATCGAGATCCAACAGGACACCGCCTTCCCCTGAGCGGCCCCGCCCGCCGTCGCCGGTTGGTCAGATCGGGCTGACCCCCTCGGCCAGCCGACGCTCCAACATCCCGGCGATCCGGTCCCGGTGCCACACCGCGGTGCCGAAGCCGGTGGCCTCGTGGCGGGCCCGTTTCAGGTACAGGTGCAGGTCGTGGTCCCAGGTGAAGCCGATCCCGCCGTGCACCTGCATCCCCGAGGCCATGACCCGCTGGGAGGCGTCCGAGCACCAGGCCTTGGCCATCGAGGCGGCCAGCGAGGCCTCGGGGTCGTGGGAGGCCACGCACCACGCCGCGTAGTAGGTGGAGGATCGCATGGCCTCCACGTCCACCAGGGCATCGGCCAGCCGGTGCTTGATGGCCTGGAAGCTGCCGATGGGATGGCCGAACTGGCGGCGCACCTTGGCGTACTCCACGGTCATCTCGAGCACGCGGGCCGAGGCCCCCAACAGCTCGGCGGCCGAGCCGGTGGCGGCCCGGTCCACCAGCCGTGACGCCGCCGACCCGCCGCCGATCCGTCGGACCGGCGTCCCGGCCAGGCCCAACCAGGCCAGGGGCCGGGTCCGGTCCAGGGCCGGCTCGGCCGGGGGACGTCCGGCCTCGTCGAGCTCCACTGCGTACACCGCATCCTCGGTGACCACGACGGCCACGTCGGCCACCGAGGCGTAGAGCGTGGGCTCGGGCCGGCCGTCGAGGAGCCACCGCTCGCCCTCCGGCCGGGCGGTGAGCGTGCCCGGCTGGGCCGCCCACACCACGCAGCCGACGGCGGCTCCGGTCGAGAGCCGGGCGGCCCATCCCGCGGCCTCCTCGCGCCCGGCGGGAGGGAGGGGCTCGTCGAGGCCCGCCTCCTGGAGGGCCACCATGGCCAGGATGCTCCCGAGGAACGGGGCCGGGGCCACCCGGCGGCCCACCTGCTCGCAGAGCACG
>DATCBL010000426.1:0-7066 GCA_036511875.1 Acidimicrobiales bacterium | reverse complement strand
CGCATCCAGTTCCTGATCTTCACGGCCCTCGTCGGCCTGTTCGCCCTCAGTCGGCTCCGGCCGCCCACCGACGCCAGGGTTCGGGCCCTGCAGGTCCTGACCGTCCTGCCCACCGCGGCGCTGCCGCTGGCCACCGGGGGGGACGACATGCCGGTGGTGGCCCTGATGCTGTTGGGCCTGGTGGCCCTCAAGCGTCGAAGACCGCTCCTGGCCGGGCTGGCCCTCGGGGCCGCCTCGTCCCTCAAGTTCACGGCCTGGCCCCTGGCCCTCTTGGCCCTGTGGGCCGCCAGTGACGCCCGCCACCGCCGGGCCGCGGGACGCTACGCCCTGGGGGTGCTGGTGGTGATGGGCCCGGTGGTCCTGCCCGTGGCCCTCTCCAACCCGTCGGCCTTCGTGGACAACGTGATCCGGTTCCCCCTCGGCCTGGCCGGGGTGTCCTCGCCGGCGGCCAGTGCCCTGCCGGGACACATCCTGGTGGCCGCGTTCCCGGGGATCCACCGGATCTACGTGGCGGCCATCGTCGTGCTCGGGGGTGCCGCCCTGGTGTGGCGGCTGCGGAGACGCCCCCCTCGGAATGCCGCCGAGGCGGCCGTTCTCACCGGCTGGGTCATGCTCGTGGCCATCCTCTTAGCCCCGGCCACCCGGGTGGGCTACCTGCTCTACCCGATCAACCTCTTCGTCTGGGCCTGGATGCTCGGCCAGGCCGAGGATCCGCTCGCGCCGCCGTCGAGCGGGGCCGGTCAGTTGTCGTCGGGGAGCTCCCACAGCTCGAGCGACACCGTGGTGGTCCCCGCCGAGGTGGTCGGGGAGACCGTTGCGCCCACCTCCCAGTAGAAGCCGTCCCCGCTGCCCCTCTTGAACAGGATCACCGTCCCGGGGGTGGACCCCGACGCCGGGCTCCCGCTGTCGAGCACCGCCCAACCGAGGCGGGGCAGGAGCATGCGATAGAGGTCGCCGACCTGGTCCGACGAGAGGCCGGTGCGGAGCACGACCGTGCGGTCGAACTGGGTGGCGCCCTGGTCCAGGTTGATGGTCCGGGTCACCGTGCTCCCGGCCGGGACGGCCAAGTTGCCCAGGATGTCCGCCGGTGGCTCACCGGCACTGACGATGGCCTTCATGGCCGAGCCGGCCGGGGTCAGGGGGACCACCGTGCCTCCGGGGATGGTGATCCTCCGGATGGACAGCGTGGGATCGCTGCCCGAGGCCAGCGTCGAGGCCACGATGCCGGCCACCACGATGAACACGGCGATGCCGAGCACCACCAAGGCCGGGCCCCGAAGGGACATGGGCTGGTAGAGGCGGTTCTCGGGGTCGACGGCCCCGTCATCGCCCGGAGTCGGGTCTGTCTCTGACACCGAGGGGGGGCTGGACATCGCCGCGCCATGCTACCGGCACCCCACGCTCGGCCCCCGGTCGGGACGGGCTCTCAGCTGCGGTGGGCCGTCGGCGCCGCGTCAGCTTCCGTTCCGGCCGTGGCGGCGTCGGCCGACGGGGTTGGGCCCGGCGGTTGGGTGTCCAGGGCCACCGCCAGCCGGGTGGAGACCACGGCCGCCCCGACGGTCACGGCCAGGATGCCCCATCGCCGCCGGCGGGGGAGGGACCCGAAGGCCAGCACGGTGGCCAGGGCGTCGACGGCGTCGGCCATCCCCCCGAGGGCCACCCAGGGCCTTGCCTCCCGGTCCGACAGGCCCAGGCCGCGCAGGGCGCCGATGCCGAGGGCCAGGTCCCGTCCGCCCATGGCCCGGGCCAGGAGCCGGCTGCCCGGGGCCCCGGCGTCGGCCCCGATCCACGGCCGGGCCGACAGGCTGGGGGCCACCACCGCGCCGACCCCGATGCCGATCCGCCCCCAGGCGACCAGCCGGGCCAGGGGGCGAGCGGCGTCGGGGTCCATGACCGACAAGGTAAGGGCTGGAAGGCCGGCCGGCCAGCGGGTCCCGGTACCCGAGCAGTTCCGGACCGGTGTGGGCCGTCCTGCGGAGGGCGCCGATGACGCGGGAGGCCCCTTTGCCGGCACGGTCAGTAGGGGTGCCGCTACGTTCCGTGAAACATGCAGTTCACACGATGTTTACTTTTCACTGTCGATGCTTCACAATGCGTTGGGCACGGGCGAGCGGTGGTGACTCGTCCCTCGGAGGGGTGCCTGGCAGGGGCGGAACGATCCTGTGAGATGGGGGGGGAGTGGCCGGGCCGAAAGGCCCGGCCACTGTCTTTCCCGAACCTCGCGGCCTTTCCCGCCTCGCGGCCTTTCCCGCCTCGCGGCCTCTCCCGAACCTCGCGGCCTCTCCCGAACCTGGCGGCGCTCCCGGGGGGCGGGTCCGCACTGCCACCCGCCGGCGCTCTTACGAAGGTGGCGTGGGCACCGGTGCGGCGATGCCCGGTGGGGGCTCTCCGGTCCATCCGAGGTGGTCCAGCGGGCCGTGCCCCTGGCCGAGGCGCCACCGGGCACCACCGCGCAGCGCCCCGAGGACGAACTCCTTGGCCCCCGACACCGCGGTGGGCACGTCGGACCCGTGGGCCAGGTAGGCGGCGATGGCCGCCGACAGGGAACAGCCGGTGCCGTGGGTGTTGGGGGTGTCCACGTGGCCGCCGGTGAGCACGGACATGGTGGTCCCGTCGAACAGGACGTCGGCCACCTGGTCCGGGGGCGCTCCCCCCGACTGCGACTCGACACCTGGGAGATGGCCTCCCTTGACGAGCACCCAGGTCGGGCCGAGCTCGTGGATCCGCCGGGCCACGTCGGCCATCGCCCCCACGTCCTCCACCCCGGTCGGGGAGAGACCGGCCAGCAGGGCGGCCTCCCAGAGATTCGGGGTGGTGATCAGGGCTCTGGGCAACAGGTGCCTCCGGTAGGCTTCGATGCCCTCCTCGGCCAGGAAGATCCGACCGGTGGAGGCCACCATGACCGGGTCCACCACCAGCCGGGGCAGGTCCCCGCCGGCGGCCCGGCGCCCGACCACCTCGATGATGTCCGGCGTGCCCAGCAGTCCGGTCTTGACCGCCCGCACCGGCAGGTCGTCGAGGACCGTGGTGATCTGGGCTTCGACGATGGCCGGGGGCAGATGGTGGACCGCGGCCACGGTGGCGGTGCTCTGCGCGGTCACCGTGGTGATGACGGTGGTGCCGAAGACCCCGAGGGCGCCCATGGTCTTGATGTCGGCCTGGATCCCGGCCCCAGCGCCGGAGTCGGACCCGGCGATGGTCATGGCCACCGGGGGCTGGCCCGCCGGGCTCACCACTCGACCATCCCGTCGGTGGCGCTGGAGGCAACGGCGTGGAAGCGCCGGGTGATCCGGCCGGCCCGGCGGGCCGAGCGGCCCGAGGTCACCGCGTCCCTCATGGCCTCGGCCATCAGCCGAGGATGGCGGGCCCGCGTCACCGCCGAAGCCACCATCACGGCATCGCAGCCGAGCTCCATGGCCAGGCAGGCATCCGATGCCGTGCCGATCCCGGCGTCGAGCACCACCGGCACGCGGGACTGCTCGACGATGAGGGCGATGTTGTGCGGATTGCGGATCCCGAGCCCGCTGCCGATGGGGGAGCCCAAGGGCATCACGGCCGAGCACCCGACCTGCTCGAGTCGGCGCGCCGTCACCGGATCGTCGCTGCAGTACGGGAGGACGACGAAGCCGCCGTCGACCAGCTGCTCCGCCGCGGCCACCAGCTCCACGGCGTCGGGGAGGAGGGTCCGGTCGTCCCCGATGACCTCGAGCTTCACCCAGTCGGTCTGGAACGCCTCCCGGGCCAGCTTGGCGGTGAGGACGGCATCGGCGGCGGTGAAGCATCCCGCGGTGTTGGGCAGCACTCGGATCTCCAGCTCGGTGAGGAGGTCGACCAGCGAGTGGCGGGTGGTGGGGTCGACCCTGCGCACGGCCACCGTGGCCATCGAGGTTCCCGACGCCACCAGCGCCGATCGGAGGGACTCCGGACTGGCCATGCCCCCGGTGCCGAGGAGCAGGCGCGACGGGACGACCTGGCCGGCGATGGTGAGGTCGTCGGGATCGGCGGTGGCGTCCGCCCCGGGTTCGGACGTCGGCGGGGTCCGGGGGTCGGTGGGCTGGTCAACCATCCTCCCCACGGTACCGCCGCTACCCGGTGCCCCGGTGCGGCGCCACCCGGCGGGCCCCAGCGCGCCGTCACCCCCGGCCCGGGTGGGGCGCTACCCGCCGGCGGCGGCGGTGACGATCTCGACCCGGTCGCCCGGGCCGAGGACGGTGTCGGCCCAGGCGCTCTTCGGCACCACTTCGCCGTTGCGGGCTACGGCGATGCCCCGCGGCGAGGGGCACCAGGCCATGACCAGCTCGGTCACCGTCACCGCCGGGGAGCCCTCCCAGGACTCGCCGTTGACTTCGATGACGGTCATCGACCCACCGCGGTGCCGGCCCGGGCCGGAGGCGGCGGTTCGGCCCGGTCGCCACCGAACCGGTCGGGGCCGAACCCCGCGAAGGCCGCTGGCCGGTCGCCGGCTCCGGAGGCGGTCCCGGACCGGGGGAACGGCGCGGTGCCCGCCCTCCCGGCCGCGCCCACCAACCCGACCACCTCGTCGGCGGTGATCGGAGCCAGCAGGATGCCGTTGCGGAAGTGCCCGGTGGCCACCAACAGCCCGTCCAGGCCGGTCCACCCCACGATCGGGGCGTTGTCCGGCGAACCGGGTCGCAGCCCGGTGGTCGTCTCGCGCAGCTCGTACTCCTCGAGGGCCGGGACCAGCCGTCGGGCGTCGTCCAGGAGATCGACCACCGCTCCGACCTGCACGGAGAGATCGAACCCCTTCTCCTCCACGGTGGCCCCGACCACCACGGTCCCGTCGGGCCTCGGCACCAGGTAGCAGCTCCGGCCGTGGACCAGACCTCGCACCGCCCGCGCCAGTCGGGGGGCACCCCCCGGAGCCATCAGGCGGACGGTGAGCCCCTTGACCGGACGGACCGGGGGCCGGAGGGCGTCCGGCACCCCGCCCACCTGGCCCGAATCGCAGCCGGCCGCCAGCACCACGGTGGGGGAAGACAGCCGCCCGCCCCGCCGGAGGGCCACCCCGGTGACGCCGTCGGCGTCCGAGGTCACCTCGGCGACCTCGTCGTCCACGAAGGACACGGTGGAGGCCCGGCAGGCGTCGACGAGGGCCTCCACCACCCGACGGTTGTCCACCTGGTGGTCCTCGGGCAGCTCGACGCCGCCACGAATCCCCGGCGCCAGGAGGGGTTCGGCGGCCCGGCACTCCTGAGAGGTCAGCCGGTGGGCGGTGAGCCCCAGCGCCAACCGGTAGGCGAGGACGTCGTCGGTGGCCTCCCGGTCGGAGGGGTCGACGGCCACCAGAAGGGTGCCGGTGGCCTGGTAGTCGACGCTCCGCCCGGTCGCCCCCTCGAGGTCGCGGGCGAAGCCGGGCCAGGCCCGGGCGGCGGCGAGGTTCAGCCGGGCCAGCGCGTCCTCCCCGAACTGGGCCTCGCCGACCGGGGCCAGCATGCCGGCGGCGGCCCAGCTCGCCCCCCGGCCCGGGGCCGGGTCGACCACCGCCACGGCCATGCCCGCCGCCGCCGCCCTCCAGGCGATGGCCAGGCCGATCACCCCGCCCCCGGCCACCACCACGTCGGCGGGAGTCCGGGTCGTCATGGCCCCATGCTACGGGCGAGCCCGACCCGCCGGATGCGGGGCCGGGTCGGTGGGGACCGGCGTTCGGCACCGGGGTCCTCGCCGGCCGTGTCGGGGCCCTCACCTCGGTGATTCCCACCCCCGGACGTGTACAATCTTCGGACCACGCAAGGGCCAACGTCGTCCCGGGCGGGTGGATCCACTTCTCACGTTGGAGCGACCCGATGACGACCCCCTCTGGCAATGTTGGAACACCGGGCGCTGCCCCGATGACGCCGGCCCCTGCCCGCCGGGACGACTCCGGTCGCCCGGGCGGCCTCCGGACCGGGTCCCCCTCGGCCCCGGTCCGAGGCCTCTACGACCCCCGGTTCGAGCACGATGCCTGCGGGGTCGCCCTGGTGGCCGATCTGCAGGGGCGGCCCACCCACACCCTGGTGCGCCAGGCCATCTCGGCGTTGGAGCACCTGGCCCACCGCGGGGCCACCGGGAGCGAGGAGGACAGTGGCGACGGCGCCGGCATCCTCATCCAGATCCCCCACGACTTCTACGCCGACGTAGTCGAGTTCGACCTCCCGGCCCGCGGCGGGTACGCCACCGGGTTGGCCTTCCTGTCCCGCCACGACCACGAGGCGGATGAGGCCCGGAAGGCCATCGGCAAGCTGGCCGACGAGGAAGGCCTCGTGGTCATCGGCTGGCGCCAGGTGCCCATCCACGACGCCACCCTCGGCTCCATCGCCGAGGCGGCCATGCCCTCCATCCACCAGCTGTTCGTGGCCCCGTCACCGGGCACCACCCTGACCGGGGACGATCCGGGGCTGGCCGTCGACCGGCTGGCCTACATCCTCCGCAAACGGGCCGAGCACGAGATCGACCAGTGCTACCTGGTGTCCCTGTCGGCCCGGACCATCACCTACAAAGGCATGCTGACCTCCCATCAGCTGGCCGAGTTCTACCCCGACCTGTCCGACGAGCGGGTCATCAGCGGGCTGGCCCTGGTGCACTCGCGTTTCTCCACCAACACCTTCCCCTCGTGGCCCCTGGCCCACCCCTACCGCTACCTGGCCCACAACGGCGAGATCAACACCCTCGCCGGCAACCGCAACTGGATGCGGGCAAGGGAGGCGCTGTGCGCCACGCCCCTGATCCCGGGACTGGACCGGGCCTTCCCGGTGGTGACCCCGGGGGCCAGCGACTCGGCCTCCTTCGACGAGGTCCTCGAGCTCCTCCACCTCGGGGGACGCCCGCTGCACCATGCCGTGCTGATGATGATCCCCGAGGCGTGGGAGAACCACCGGACCATGGACCCGGCCCGGAGGGCCTTCTACCGCTACCACGCCTCGCTCATGGAGCCGTGGGACGGACCGGCGGCCGTGGCCTTCACCGACGGGACGGTGATCGGGGCGGTGCTCGACCGCAACGGGCTGCGACCGGCGCGCTACTGGGTCACCGACGACGGCATGGTGGTGCTGGCCAGCGAGGTCGGCGT
>DATCBL010000425.1:0-8889 GCA_036511875.1 Acidimicrobiales bacterium | reverse complement strand
GAAGCTGAAGATGCCGCCGTCCGAGGCCACCAGCCAGTAGCCACCCCCGTCATCGCTGGCCGCCATGCCCACGATGGGCCGGTTGAGATGGATGGCCCCGGTGGAGCCGTCGAACACCGCGTCGCCGAAGCTGAAGATGCCGCCGTCCGAGGCCACCAGCCAGTAGCCGCCGCCGTCGGGCGAGGCGGCCATGCCCACGATGGGCCGGTTGAGTTGGAGATTGCCGGTGGACCCGTGGAAGACGGCGTCGCCGAAGCTGAAGATGCCGCCGTCGGAGGCCACCTCCCAGTAGCCGCGGCCGTCGCTGGTGGAGGCCATGCCCACCACCGGATACCGGCTGGCGCTGTCGCCGTGGGGAGGACCCGCGGTCACCGTCGGTTTGGCCCCCGCGGCCGAGGCGCCGGTCCCGCCGCCCAGGCCGACCCCGACCAGGGTCAGCGAGGCGCCGGCCGTCGCCGAGGCCAGGACCAACGCGGTGGCGGTGCGGACCACGGCCGCTCCTCCCGGGCCTCGCCGGAGGGCGATCGGTGCCGACAGCGCGGCCAGCGCAACCAGGGCACCCGATATCCAGATCTGCGTGAGCATGCACTGATTGATCCGCTCCGGTGACGCCGGGGACCGGCGCGGGCGGACCGCCCCTCCCTCCTGGAGGGAGGTATCGGCCGGATGGCCCGAGGGCTTGAGGGGGGATCGTCGACCCGGCCTACGGGCCGAGTCGGTCCTCCAGCCTCTGGCGGTGGACGGGCCACTCCCGGTCCAGCATGGAGAAGACCGCGGTGTCCCGCACCCCGCCGTCGGCGGCGGGCCGGTCGGCCCGGATGACCCCGTCGAGGGCACAGCCGAGGCGCTCGATGGCCCGGCGCGACCGGAGGGTGCGGGCGTCGGTCTGGATCCGGACCGCCCGGGCCTCCCACTGCTCGAAGGCGTGGGTCATCATCAGCAATTTGGCCTCGGTGTTGACCGGGCTGTGCTGGGCCGACGGTTCGAGCCAGGTGTAGCCGATGGAGGCCACGTCGGGACGGTCGCGCCGCTGGAGCGACTCGGACCCGGGGAACAGGTCCGTCCAGTCCCACGGGGTGAGGTCGTAGAACCGGGTGGATCCCACGATGCGTCGCGACTCCACGCTCCAGGTGACGAAGGGGTACTGGTTGCCGCGCTCCCGCTTGGCCAGGGCGCGGTCGACATAGGCCGACATCCCCGACCGGTCCCAGGGGATCGGGGTGTAGTGGAAGGTGGACCGGTCGGCGGTGGCCGCAGCCATCAGGCCGTCGAGGTGCTCGGGGCCCATGGGAAAGAGATGGACGAAGCGTCCTTCGAGGGTGAACAGCTCGGTCATGGGCCCATTGTGCCCGGCTACTTGAGCAGCCTCGACAACCGGCGATCGGCCAGGGGACGTCCCCCGGTCTGGCAGGTGGGGCAGTACTGCAGCGACTTGGTGGCGAACGAGACCTCGCGGATGGTGTCCCCACAGGTCGGGCAGGCCTGGCCGGCCCGACCGTGGACCGCCATGGCCCGCTTCTTGTCCCCCTTCAGCTCGCTGATCTCCACTCCGGCGACGCGGTCCACGGCCTCGGACAGCACGCCGACCAAGCCGTCGTGGAGTCGGGCCACCTCGTCGCGGTCGAGGCGGGTCGACCCCTTGTAGGGCGAGAGCCCGGCCCGGTGCAGGGACTCGTCGGAGTAGGCGTTGCCCACCCCGGCGATGAGCGACTGGGTGGTCAGCGCCTTCTTGACGGTGGCCGTGGTGGACCCGAGCAACTCGGCCAGCCGGTCGACGGTGAACGCCGGGTCCAGCGGGTCGACGCCGAGCTCGGCCAAGGGCCCGACCTCCTCGGGCGATCGGACCACCCAGAGGGCCAGGCGCTTCTCCTTGCCCATCTCGGTGACGTCGAACCCGGCCCCGTCGTCCAGGCCCACCCGCAGGGCGATCGGGCTCCGGCCCGGTTTGAGGGCGGTGGTCGGGAGCACGTCGAACCAGCGGATCCAGCCGCCCCGGGCCAGATGGGTGACCAACCACAGGCCGTCGGCGTCGACGCAGACGAACTTGCCCCGCCGCTCCACTCCGCTCACCACCCGACCGACCAGCTCGTCCAGGGGAGGTTCCACCGTATGGAGGGCGGCGAACGAGGTCAGCCGGCACCGGTCGATGCGTCGACCGGTCATCCGAGCGGAGAGGCCGGCGGTCAGGGCTTCCACCTCGGGCAGTTCGGGCACGGGCCCTAGTCTGGTCCGCCGAGGCCCGTAGTATCTCCTCCACCCGTCACCCGACCTGCCGCCCGCACCCCTTGGACCCGCCACCCACCCCACCCGAAGGGACGTACCCGTTGTTCCGCCCGGTACCCGCCGAAGCCGATTTCACCGCCCTCGAGGCCGAGGAGCTGGCGCGATGGGCCGAGCACGACGTGTTCGAGCGCTCGATCCAGTTGCGGGCCGGCGCCGAGCCCTGGGTGTTCTACGAGGGCCCCCCCACCGCCAACGGCCGACCCGGCCTCCACCACGTGTGGGCCCGGGTGTACAAGGACCTGTTCTGCCGCTACCGGACCATGCGGGGCTATGCCGTGCCCCGCAAGGCCGGATGGGACACCCACGGCCTCCCGGTGGAGGTCGAGGTGGAGAAGCAGCTGGGCATCACGGCCAAGGGCCAGATCGAGGAGCGGGTGGGGATGGCCGAGTTCACGCGCCTCTGCCGCGAGTCGGTGCGCAACTACGTGGACGAGTGGAAGAGCCTCACCGAGCGCATCGGCTACTGGATCGACATCGACGCCGCCTACTGGACCTTCTCGCCCGAGTACGTGGAGTCGGTGTGGTGGAACCTGAAGAACCTCTTCGAGCAGGGCCTCCTCTACGAGGACATCAAGGTGGTCCCGTACTGCCCGCGGTGCGGCAGCGCCCTGTCCAGCCACGAGCTGGGACAGCCCGACGTCTACCAGGACGTCGAGGACGAGTCGGCCTACGTGCGCCTCCCGCTCTCCGACGAGGGTGGTGCGGCCCGGGACCTGGCCGACGCCCTGGGCCGGGGCACCCTGTCCGGCCTCTCGCTGGTGGCCTGGACGACCACCCCCTGGACCCTCCTGTCCAACACCGGGGCCGCCGTCGGCCCCGACCTCGAGTACGCCATCGTCGGTGGGGACGGCGTCGGGGGGGACATCGTGGCCACCGACCTGGTGGAGGCGGTGTTCGGCGAGGGAGCGGTCGTCGAGGCCCGCCTGGCCGGCCGGGACCTGGTCGGCCTGCACTACGAGCGCCCGTTCACCGACCTGGTGCCGGCCCCGGGGTCGGCCGGGGGCGACGGCTGGCGGGTGGTGGCCGGTGACTTCGTCGAGGCCGACGAGGGGACCGGCATCGTCCACCTGGCCCCAGCCTTCGGCGAGGTCGACCGGGAGGTCGGACGGGAGAACGGCCTGCCCACCCTCAACCCGGTGGGACCCGACGGGCGCTTCACCGACGCGGTGGGCTGGCTGGCCGGCCGGTCGGTGCGCGACACCAACAGCTCGGTCAACGACCGGCTGGAGGCGTCCGGACTCCTGGTGAGGCGGGCCCCCCACCTCCATCCCTATCCCCACTGCTGGCGCTGCGGTACCGCCCTCATCTACTGGGGCAAGCTCAGCTGGTATGTGCGGACCTCGGCCCGCAAGGCCGATCTGGTGGCGGAGAACCAGACCATCGGGTGGCACCCCGAGCACATCCGCGACGGCCGGATGGGGGAGTGGCTGGCCAACAACGTCGACTGGGCCCTGTCGCGCGACCGGTACTGGGGGACGCCGCTGCCCATCTGGCGGTGTGGCGAGGGGCACGTCCGTTGCGTCGGCTCCCGGGCCGAGCTGTCCGAGCTCGCCGGTCGTGACGTCTCCGACGTCGATCCCCACCGCCCCGACATCGACCAGGTCACCCTGCCCTGCCCGGAGTGCGGGCCGGGCTCGGTCATGCGGCGGGTGGAGCCGGTCATCGACGCCTGGTTCGACTCGGGCTCGATGCCGTCAGCCCAGTGGGGCTACCCCGGGGTGCCCGGATCGGCCGATCAGTTCGTCTTCCCGGCCGACTTCATCTGCGAGGCCATCGACCAGACCCGGGGCTGGTTCTACTCCCTGCTGGCCGTCAACACCCTGGTCCGCGGGGCCACCCCCTACCGCAACGTGCTCTGCCTGGGGCACATCGTGGACGCCGACGGCCGCAAGATGTCCAAGAGCATCGGGAACGTCATCGATCCGTGGGAGATCCTCTCCACCCGGGGCGCCGACCCCCTGCGCTGGTGGATGTTCTCCCAAGGGTCCCCGTGGACCCCGACCCGGGTCAGCTTCGAGCTGATCGACGCGTCGCTGCGCGACACCCTCCTCACCCTGTGGAACACCTGGTCGTTCTTCACCACCTATGCCTCCCTCAACGGGTTCGACCCCGACGACCCCGCGGTGCCGGGGCCGTCCGGGCGATCGGTCCTCGACCGGTGGATGCGGTCGCGCCTGGCCGCCACCGTGGTCACCGTCACCGCCAACCTGGACGGCTACGAGCCCTTCCCGGCGGCCACGGCCATCGCCGAGCTGGTCGACGACGTGTCGAACTGGTACGTGCGGCGGAGCCGGCGCCGCTTCTGGCGCACCGACCCCGATGCCGACCCCGCCGACTCGCTGGGCGCCCAGGCCACCCTGCACGAGGTCCTGGTGACCCTGGCCCGCCTGCTGGCCCCGATGTGCCCGTTCGTGGCCGACCGGATGTGGCGCGACCTGACCGGGGCCGCCGAGGACGACTCGGTCCACCTGTCCGACTGGCCCGAGCCCGAGCCCACGGCCCTCGACCCGTCCCTCGACCAGGGGATGGCCCTGGCTCGCCGGCTCTCGTCACTGGGCCGGGCCGCCCGGTCCGAGGCCGGGGTCAGGGTCCGCCAACCCCTGGCCCGGGCCCTGGTCTACCTCCCGCCGGGCAGCCCGACTCCGCCGCCCGGCGTGGTCGAGGAGGAGCTCAACGTGGACGTGGTGGAGGTCACCGACGAGGTCGGGGACGTCCTGGCCTACGAGCTGGTCCCCAACTACCGGCTCCTCGGGCCCCGCCTGAAGGATCGGGTGCAGGCCCTGCGGCTGGCCATGCGTTCGGTGGACGGGGCCGAGGCCGCCGCGGCGCTGGCCGCCGGCCGACCGGTGGTGGTCGAGCTGGAGGACGGCCCCCTCGACCTCAGCGGGGAGGAGATCGAGCTGCGGGTGCAGGCCCAGCCCGGCTTCGCCGTCTCCCGGGACGGCGCCGAGGTGGTGGCGTTGGACCTGACCCTCGATGCCGGCCTGCGTCGGCGGGGGCAGGCCCGCGAGGTCATCCGGCACGTGCAGGATCTGCGCAAGGCCAGCGGTCTGGAGGTCTCCGACTGGATCCACCTGTACCTGGTGGGAGTGGACGACCTCGAGCCGATGTTCGAGCTGATCGCCCGCGAGGTCCTGGCCCGCACCGTTTCCACCACCCCCCCGGAGGGGGCCGGTCCCGGCACGGTCCTGGTGCTGGAGGATGGCGAGTCGGCGCGTGAGGTGACGGCATGGGTACGGAAGGCATGAACCCGCGGTGAGCCCGACTCCGGCCGGCGGTGGGCCGCGGCCCGGACCCGACGTCGTCCTGGCCGTCGACCTCGGCACCGGCGGCCCCAAGGTCGCGGTGGTGGCCACCGACGGGACGATCGTGGCCCACGCCGCCGAGCCGGTGGCGCTGCACCTCCTCGACGGGGGTGGCGTCGAGCAGGACCCCGCCGAGTGGTGGTCGGCCATCGCGGCCGCCTCCCAGCGGGCCGTCCGGGAGGCCGCCCTCCCTCCCGGCGCCTTCATCGGCGTGGGCTGCACGTCGCAGTGGTCGGGCACGGTGGCCGTCGGCGCCGACGGGCAGGCCCTCATGCCCGCCATCATCTGGATGGACTCCCGCGGCAACAAGGCCATCCGGAAGGTGGCCGGGGGACCGGTCAACGTCCTCGGCTACGACCCGCGCAAGATCGTCCGCTGGGTCCAGGTGACCGGCGGGGCACCGGGGCTCTCGGGCAAGGACCCGGTGGCCCACATCCTGTTCATCCGGGACGCCTTCCCCGACGTCTACCGGGACACCGCCACCTTCCTCGAGCCCTGCGACTACCTCAACCTCAGACTCACCGGCACCACCGGCGCATCGTTCGACTCCATCGCCGCCCACTGGGTCACCGACAACCGGGACATCGACCGGGTGGACTACGACGAGCGCCTGCTCGAGCTCACCGGCCTGGACCGCGGCAAGCTGCCCGACCTGGTGGCCCCGGGGACCATCATGGGCCACCTCACCGCGGCGGCGGCCTCGGAACTCGGCGTCCCCTCCGGGCTGCCGGTGGCGGTGGGCTCGGGCGACGTGCACTCGGCAGTGTTCGGATCGGGGGCGGTGGCCGACTACGCCGCCCACCTCTACATCGGCACCTCGTCGTGGATCTCCGGCCACGTCCCCTTCAAGAAGACCGCCCCGACCAGCAACGTGGCCTCCATCCCGGCCGCCCTAGCCGGTCGCTACCTCATCGTCGACGAGCACGAGACCGCCGGGGCCTGCCTGACCTTCCTGCGCGACAACCTCGGCCTGGCCGAGGACTTCGCGGCCATGAATGCCATGGTCGACTCGGTGGCCCCGGGGAGCGGCCGGGTGCTGTTCACCCCGTGGCTCAACGGCGAGCGCTCGCCGGTGGACGACCACACCATCCGGGGCGGCTTCCACAACCTCTCTCTCGCCACCACCCGGGCCCAGATGGTCCGGGCCGTCTTCGAGGGGGTGGCCTTCAACTCGCGGTGGCTGCTCGACGCGGTGGAGAAGTTCGCCGGCCGGCGCCTGGACTCGCTGGCCTTCATCGGGGGTGGTGCCAACTCCGACCAGTGGGCCCAGATCCACGCCGACGTGCTGGACCGCGAGATCCGCCAGGTGGCCGATCCGGTGCTGGCCAACGTGCGGGGCGCCGCCCTGATCACGTTGTTGGCCCTCGACCGGGTGCGGCTGGAGGACATCCCGGGCATGGTGGAGATCCGCCGGACCTTCACCCCCGACCCGTCAACGGCCGATGAGTACGCGGTGCTGTTCGCCGAGTTCGTGGCCCTCTACAAACAGACCAAGGGCATCTTCCGACGGCTCAACCGCTTCTGAGGGGCCGGGGGCGGCCCGTCCGCGCCACCCTCGCTCAGGAGGGGTTCGGTCCCCGACGCTCGAGGTCCCGGTTGGCCGCGCTGACCACGGCATGGAGTGAGGCGTCGAGGATGCTCGAGTCCATGCCCACGCCCCACCAAGTCGACCCGTCCGGGCCTTCGGCCTCGACGTAGGCCACGGCCGACGCCTCGCTCCCGGCGGTGAGGGCGTGCTGGTTGTAGTCCTTGACCTCGAAGTCGACGCCCAGATCGGCCCGGAGGGCCCCGAGGAGGGCGTCGATGGGGCCGTTGCCCTGGCCCATGACCGTGCGGGGCCCCCCGTCGACCAGCAGCTGGGCGGTCACGGTGGTGCGGTGGCCCCCGGTGGTGACCTCGCTGCCGATCAGCCGCATCCCGGCGTCCTCGGGCAGGTAGGTGCGGGAGAAGACGTCCCACATCTCACCGGGCTGGATCACCGTCCCGCTGTCCTCGGTGACCGCCTGGACCTCCTTGGAGAACTCCACCTGCAGTCGTCGGGGGAGGTCGAGCCCGTGCTCGGTGTCCATCACATAGGCCACACCGCCCTTGCCGGACTGGCTGTTCACCTGGATGATGGCCTCGTAGGTCCGGCCGGTGTGGCTGGGGTCGATGGGGAGGTAGGGCACCTCCCAGCGCTCGTAGTCGTCGCCCAGGGCAGCGAAGCCCTTCTTGATGGCGTCCTGGTGGGACCCGGAGAACGCCGTGTAGACCAGGTCGCCGGCGTAGGGGTGGCGGGGGTGGACGGGCATCCGGGTGGCGTACTCGGCCACCCGGCGGACCCGGTCGATGTCCCCGAAGTCCAGGGCCGGGTCGATGCCCTGGGAGAACAGGTTCATGGCCAGGGTGACCACGTCGACGTTGCCGGTCCGCTCGCCGTTGCCGAACAGCGTCCCCTCCACCCGGTCGGCCCCGGCCAGGACGGCCAGCTCGGCCGCGGCGACCGCCGTGCCGCGGTCGTTGTGGGGGTGGAGGCTGAGGATGATCGAGTCGCGGTGGGAGACCGTCCGGCCGAACCACTCGATGACATCGGCATAGACGTGGGGGCCGTACATCTCGACGGTGTTGGGCAGATTGATGATGATGGGTCGCTCGGGGGTGGGTTGGATGACCTCCATCACCGCCTCGCAGATCGTCACCGCGAACTCCGGCTCGGTGCCGGTGAAGCTCTCCGGGGAGTACTCGTAGCGGACGTCGGTGCCGGGCAGGGAGGACTCGAACTTCTTGCACAGGCGGGCGGCGTTCACGGCGATCTCGGTGATGCCGGCCCGGTCCAGGCCGAACACCACGCGGCGCTGGAGCTCGGACGTGGAGTTGTAGAAGTGGACGATGGCCCGGGGGGCGCCGACCAACGACTCGAAGGTGCGCTCGATGAGCTCCTCCCGGCACTGCACCAGCACCTGGATGGTCACGTCGTCAGGGATGAGTCCGTCCTCGATGATCTGGCGCTGGAAGTCGAAGTCGGTCTGGGAGGCCGACGGGAACCCCACCTCGATCTCCTTGAAGCCGATGGCCACCAGGGTCTCGAACAGCCGGAGCTTGCGCTCGGAGTCCATGGGGTCGACCAGGGCCTGGTTCCCGTCGCGCAGGTCGACGCTGGCCCACTGCGGGGCGACGGTGGTCTGCCGGTCGGGCCAGGTGCGGTCGGTCAGCACCAGCGGCACGTAGGGCTTGTAGAGGTGGAACGGCATGGGGGAGATGTCGCAGGGGAGCGCGAGGCGACCGCCGGCGGGGCTGGCGTCTGTGGTGCTGTGGTCGTGGT
>DATCBL010000424.1:0-4160 GCA_036511875.1 Acidimicrobiales bacterium | reverse complement strand
TGGGAGGCGGTCACCGCGGATCGCCTCGCCGCGCTGGCCGCCATGACCCAGACCGAGTTCGACGCCCCGTCGTGGACGCCGGTCGGCCGCGACGAGACCTACGGTCGCTTCATGAGGATCCGGCACTTCGACTGCTTCATGCACGAGCAGGACATCCGCTTGGCCCTCGGGCTGCCGGGGAGGTCCGACCCCGACCACCTGGGCTCCTGCCTCGACGAGGTGGCCACCGGGCTCGGCTACATCGTCGGCCGACGGGCGTTCCTGCCCGACGGGCCCCGGGCCGAGATCCGGCTCACCGGCGAGCCGGCCCGCACCAACCGGGTGCTGGTGGACGGGCGGGCCTCGGTGGTCGACGGCTTCGCCGGGCCGGCCACGGTGGGGATCGAGCTGCCCACGGCCACCTTCCTGCGCCTGACCGGGGGGCGCCGCGACGGCCCGTCGGGGCCGGTCGACGAGGTGGGCCTCACCGGAGACCCCGAGCTGGGCCGCCGCCTGGTCGACAACCTGGCCTTCACCATCTGACCGTGACAATGGATCCGGTCGGCCACCGAGGCGGGCGCACGGGGTCAGGGGGCGGGGGAGTGGGCCTCGCCGGCCAGGGCCTCCAGGGCCGCTCCCGACAGCCGATAGCCGGTCCACTCATCGAGCGGCACGGCCCCCACCGAGCGGTACAGCCGCAGGGCCGTCTCGTTCCAGTCGAGCACCGACCATTCGAGCCGTCCGTAGCCGGACCGTCGGGCGATGGCCGCCAACTCGGTGAGCAGGGACCGGCCGATCCCCGAGGAGCGCGCCTCGGGCCGGACGTAGAGGTCCTCCAGGTGGATGCCGCTCCGACCGGTCCAGGTGGAGAAGGTGAGGAACCAGATGGCCATGCCCTCGATCCGCCCACCGGCTACGGCCACATGGGCGAACACGGTCGGGGACGGGCCGAACAGGGCCCCGTGCAGCAGCTCGGCGTCGATCTCTACGGACTCGGGCGACCGCTCGTACTCGGCCAGGTCGTGAATGAGCTGGATCAGGCTCTCGATGTCGGCGACCGCCGCGGCGCGGATCATGGCGGCAGGCTACCCACCCGCGTCACGGGATCAGGAGGACCCGTCCGAAGGCCTGGCGGCTCTCGATGTAGGCGTGGGCCTCGCCGGCCTGCTCGAGGCTGAAGGTCCGGTCCACCACCACCCGGAGCCGGCCGGCGGCGATGTCGTCGAGGAGCCGGGCGATCACCGCGTGGGCCCGGCCGCCGAGGAACAGCTCGGCGCCCAGGAAGTAGCCGACCAGGGTCTGGTTGTTCCCCCGCATGGTGGAGACGTCCAGGGAGGTGGGGACCTCGCGCCCGGCGTCCCCGAAGGTGACGCACCGGCCCCGGTAGGCCAGGCAGAGCAGGCTCTTCTGCAGGGTGGACCCACCGACCGAGTCCACGATGACGTCGGCCCCCCGGCCCTCGGTGGCCTCCCGCACGGCCTGGACGAAATCGACGGTGGTGTAGTCGATCCCGTGATCGAGGCCCAGGTCCCTCAGTCGGTCCAGCCGGGCGGCGCTGGACGCGGTGGCCAGGACCCGGGCGCCGGCCCGCTTGGCCAGCTGGATGGCGGCGATGCCCACACCGCTGGCCCCGGCCTGGACCAGCACGGTCTCACCGGGCTGCAGGCGCCCGAACTCGAACAGGCAGTCGTCGGCCGTGCCGAACGGGACCGGCACGCAGGCGGCATCGGCTGTGCTGACCCCGTCCGGTATGGCCCAGCAGAACGCCGGGCCCGCGGCCCGGAGCTCGGCATGGGAGCCGTCCAGGCCGGTGGTCACCACCCGGTCGCCCACGGCCAGGCCGGTCACGGCCGCTCCCGCCTCCACCACCGTCCCGGCACACTGGTAGCCCACGATGTGGGGGGTGGCGGTCATGGCGCCCCCGAGCCGGTTGAGGGTGTCGCCGCCCTCGATGCTCACTGCCTCCACCCGGACGAGGACCTCATCGTCCGAGATGGTCGGGTCGGGCACGTCCTCGTAGCGGAAGACCTCGGGACCTCCCGTCTCGTAGTACACGGCTGCCTTCATGAGCATCTCCTCCACGGGTCGACGGGGGACCACCTTAGGCAGGGCGCCGGTGAGGTCCGGGCGTCCCCCGCCGGACCGGAAGGGGCCGGGCCCCGGGCCGGGCGGTCGGGAGAGGGGCCGGCCACCGGTGGCCACCGGACTCCTCGGAGCAACCCTCATCCTAACCATAAAGTAGACGCTTAGATAATGATAACGCTGAAGTAGAGGTTGAGACCAGGGTGGCGGGCTGGGGGTGTCCTCGCCCGACCGACGGGATCGCCCGGATTCGGCCCGTCGGTGGGAGGGCCTCGGCCACCGCCGCCGGCCGGGGCGACGGAGATCGGGAGCCGGCCTCACGGTGCTCAAGGGGACCTGCCGGCGTGCCGATACTCCAGTGTGGACAGGCATCCCGATGGCGGTGGGGATCAGGAGCGAAGGACCTTCCCGGCGCAAGCGACGGGGGATCGTTCGTTGGCCGACGAGGAGGAGGCGGAGCGGGCCCGTCGGGACCAGGGCACGCGCCAGCTCTCGCCCTTGGTGCTGGCCTACGTGGTGGGCCCGGTGGCCCTCGGCGTGCTGCTGGTCTTCCGGAGATTCGGCCTGGTGGCCCCGTTGACCATCTGGGCCTATCTGGGGGCCATCGCCGGAGCGGGGGTCCTCTCCATGCTGGTCGAGCCGTGGCACAGCGCGCCGGCCGGTTCGCTCAAGCTCCACGCCCGGCTGGCCATCCACGTGGCCGCGGTCACCGTGGTGATCTACATGACGGGCTGGGGACCGGCCCTGGGCATGGCCTATGCCTTCGTGGCGCTCCAGGAGCTGCAGACCTGGGGGGCGTTCCTGTGGCGTCCGGTGCTGTGCTGGTCGTTGCTTAACATCGCCGTGGGCGAGGTGCTGGTGGGGCTGGGTCTGGTCCCGTCCATGCTCAAGATGTCCCAGGCCGAGACCATCGGAGCCCTCGGGGCGTTCGTGCTGGCCATTGTGATCCGCATGGCCGGTGCCACCGACGAGAAGAAGGAACGGGCCGAGTCGCAGCTGGCCCATCAGGCCCTCCACGACATGCTGACCGGCCTGCCCAACCGGGCCCTGTTCTACGACCGGACCGACCAGGTGCTGGCCCGGGCCCTGATCGACGGATCCGCCACCGCGGTGATGCTGTTCGACCTCGACCGGTTCAAGGAGATCAACGACACCATGGGCCACAAGTACGGCGACCAGGTGCTGACCGAGGTCGGCCCCCGGGTGAAGTCGGTGCTTCGGGCCGGGGACACCCTGGCCCGGTTGGGTGGGGACGAGTTCTGCGTGCTGTTGCCGCAGGTCAGCGGGGAGGCCGACGCGGTCCGGGTGGCCGACCGCATCATCGCCGTGCTCGAGTTCCCCTTCGAGGTGGAGGGGACGGTCATCGGGATCGAGGCCAGCTGTGGGATCTCGATGGCGCCGACCGACGGGCGCCACGCCGACCTCCTCTTGCAGCGGGCCGACGTGGCCATGTACGTGGCCAAGGAGTCCCGGGCCCACGTGGTGGTCTACCGGGACGAGCTCGACGTCAACACCCCCGACCGCCTGGCCCTGCTCGGGGACCTGCGCCAGGCGCTGAGCCAGGGTCAGTTCGTGCTGCACTACCAGCCCAAGGCCTCCCTCCGGACCGGGCAGGTCGAGGGGGCCGAGGCCCTCATCCGATGGGAGCACCCCGGCCTGGGCCTGCTGTACCCCGACTCGTTCATCCCCGAGGCCGAGCGCACCGGGTTGATCGAGCCCATCACCCACTGGGTGCTGGACGAGGCGCTGCACCAGTGCCGGCGCTGGATGGACGAGGCCGACGCCAGCGGATGGGGCGAGCTGTCGGTGGCGGTCAACCTGTCCACCCGCAGCCTGCTCGACGCCTCCCTGCCCGAGGTGGTGGAGGCGGCGCTGTCACGGTGGCGGGTGCCGGCCCATCTGCTCGACCTCGAGATCACCGAGACCATCATCATGACCGACCCGGCCCGGGCCCGCCGGGTGCTGACCGAGTTGGCCGACATGGGGGCCACCCTATCGATCGACGATTTCGGGACCGGGTACTCGTCGCTGGCCTACCTGCGCGACCTCCCGGTCCACCAGCTCAAGATCGACCGGACCTTCGTCCAGGACCTGGCCCG
>DATCBL010000423.1:0-4885 GCA_036511875.1 Acidimicrobiales bacterium | reverse complement strand
GGCCGGCCGGGCCGCCCCGGTGGCCCTCCTCGACCGCGACCAGTTGGGGACCTCGCCCGGGCGTCGGCTCTACCGCCTGGCCGACGGGTGGATGGCCCTGTGCGCCCGCACCGAAGCCGAGCTGGCCCGGGCCTGCACCGTCCTCGGAGCGTCCTCGCCCGAGCACCTCGAGGCCCGCCTCGTCGGAGCACCCGGCGACGCCACGATCGAGGCCCTGCGTTCGGCCGGCATCTCCTGCGAGCCGGTCCGGCTCAACCAGGGCGAGGCCTTCCTCGATGATCGCCTCGGCCGGTCCCTCGACCTGGTGGCCTCGTACCCCCACGCCGAGTGGGGTCAGCTAGAACAGGTCGGGGCGCTCTGGGGGTTCGGTGACCTCGAGCTGACCTTGCACCGGGCCCCACCGGCCCTCGGCCAGCACTCCGTCGAGGTCCTCACCGAGGTCGGGATGGATCCGACTGCTCTCGCCACCCTCCTCGACCGGGCCGTGGTCGTCCAGTCCTCCTGATCGGCCCGACCGACGACCTCAGCGGGCGCCGTCGGCCGAGTGGGAGGGGCCCGAGAGCTCGGCCACCAGGACGTCCACGTCCCCGAGCGACCGCAACATGTCGTTCAGGTGGGTGCAGGTGGAGGCGCCGGTCAACTCCCGACGCACCCGGGTCCGGAGTTCGCCGGTCTGCATCCCGATGACCCGTCCGGCACTGGCCAGGGCCGCGGGGCACTCCATCCAGGGCAGCACGTGGGCCTCGGCGCTGATGTCCACCACCCGGCTTCCGGTGCCGTCGATGGCACCGGTCAGCGAGTACTCGTGGACGACGGACTCGACACCGCCCTCGTTCATGTGGCTGTCGCGGAAGTGGGCGTCGAGCAGGTACGGGTGGTGGGGGTCGCCGGGGGCCACCACGTCCAGGCGGCGTCGGCGACGCATGCCGTGAGGGGCCAACGGCTCCAGGGGGTGCCAGGCCAGGGAGTCGTCGTGGCGCTCGAGCGGCGGGGCCGGGGGTCCCTCCGGCACCGGGATCTCGCCGGTCGCACGGATGGTCACCATCATGGTGCCGTCGTGGGCCCACCCGGCGCACAGGTCGTCCCGGGCCGCCATCCGGGGAGCGGGTTCGGGTGTCTCCCCGCCCGGGCCCTGCGGCGGCCGGGCTCGGGGGAGGGCTCCGGCCCGCTGGATGGCATAGCCCGAGACCAGGGTGGCGCCCGGCAGGTCGTCGAGCAGGAGGTGGAGCAAGGTGGAGCCTTCGCGCTCCTCCGGGCAGCAGGCGCTGGCCCGCGACCGGAAGCCCGGGCCGACCAAGGTTCCGATCAGGCGCGCCAGTTCGGGGACCGGCGGCGAGGTGGTGATCGACGCCAGCTGGCCCGTCGTCCCCTCGATCCGCGCCGACAGTTCCGCCTCGCCGAGCACGCCGGGCGCTCCGTCCGGACCGGTGCGGAGATCCCGGGCCCGGGCCGTCACCACCAGGTCTCCGAGAAGGCCGTCGGGCCTGGCCGTGTCGATGGAGCTGGTCCTTCGGACCGACCTCGGGCGGCGCTCCACGGTGGCGAGGACCGGGCGACTGGGCCCGGAGGCCTCGGGCAGGAACAGCATCAGTGCCCTGTCCCCATCGAGCACGTCGAGCCCACGCCCGGGCCTCGGTGCCCCGGGTGGATGAGCGCCACGCGACCGGAATCCGGCGTGGACGAGGGTTCCGCCCCGCTCGACCTCCGATGCCCACCCATGATCTGCGCTGTCACGACACCTGCTCCCCGGCGAGTGAGTCCGGCTGGACGACCGGGGTTCCTCTGCCTCTGAACGATAGCCCCGGCCTGCCGGGGGCCGACCGCCGGGGTGGCTCACGGTCCGGGGAACGCCGCGGCGAAGCGCTCGACACCGTGCTCGTCGCCGACGATCCGTGGAGGCTCCCTCGGGGCCCGGCCCAGGAGGAGGGCCAGCAGGTTCCGGCTGCTCGACTCGATGACCGCCTCCGACCCGGAGGTCGGCCCGGCCGGGCGCGACTCCACTCGGTCCCCCCGCACCGTGACCGCGTAGCTCGGGCCGTCGGTGGCCACCAGCAGCCAAGAACCTTGGAGGCTCGGATCGACGTCGCGGTGGTTGGCCCGTCGGGAGTTGAGCCAGTCGAGCCGCATGGGCAGAGCGGCGCGGACGAACAGGTCGCTCCAGTCGTCCAGCCCCAGACCGAGGTCCGATCCGTGGACCTCCACCTCGGTGAGCCGGAGCAGGAGGAGGCGAGCCAGGTCCGACGGACCCAGATCGGGGTTGTCCCCCGGTTCGACCACGGCCCGGCTCCAGGCCGGCCCGTCGAGGGTCGACCACGCCTCGTCCAGGTTTCGGCTGTGCCCGGCCAGCGTCACCACGACGTCACGAGGTGACTCGCCGTCGGAGGGCACCAGCGTGGCCGGGCGCTGCCGGGCCCGCCCCTCGGGGTAGTAGGCGGTCGGCTGGCCGGCCAGGGTGGCCCGGGTCATCCGGGCCAGGGCGCCCGCCCCGTAGCGGAGATGACAGGCGATGGTGAGCCGGCTCCATCCCGGCAGCTCGGAGGGCTCCCGGAGGCCGTCGTCGTCGAGTCGTCCGAGGGCCCTGACGATGGCCTCGGTCCTCAGGGCTACCGCCGCCGCCAGCTGTCGGCGCAGGTCGGGATCGGGCACCGGTCCAGTATCGCCGCACCCGGCGGCTCCAGACGCCGGATCCCCGGCTCGCCCGGCCGGGTTCGGCCGGTCGGGTCACCAGAAGTCCTAGTCGAGCGCGGCGATGAAGGCCCGCTCCTGTCCCTCCCACCAGCGCCGGCGGCGCTCGTAGCGCTCCATGCCCCCCATCTCCTCCAGCATCCGGACGAAGTTCGGGTCACCCCGCTCCACCCGTCGACGGACGAACTCACCGCCTCGTTGCATGGACTGGGCCACGATGTCCAGGAGTTGGCCACGCTCTTCGGGTCCGAGCCCGTAGGCGTCGGCGACCAGACGGAGTCGTGCCGGGCGGTCGGGAACCTCCCAACCGAGACGGGCGGCACTGACGTCGTCGTCGACCGGCACGCACATGCGCGCCATCTGGGCCAGGTCGTAGACCGGTCGGCCCGGTGCCGCGAAGTCGAAGTCCAACAGTCCCACCGCCACACCGTCCCGGAACACGACGTTCTCGAGGCACACGTCGTTGTGACAGACGATGGATCCTCCGTCGGGATCCGCCATCTCCTGGCTCCACGACGATCCCTCCGGGGAGAAGACCCGCGAGGCCCGGTGGAACTCGAGGAGCAGCCCGGCCAGGGACGCCAGGACCGGGTCCGACTGCGACCAGGACGGATAAGGCGGCAGCGGCACCTCGCCCTCGATGAACAAGAGCTGCTCGCGCCCGTCGTCCCCGATGCCGACCGGGGCCGAGGCACCGTCGAAGCCGGCTCCCCGCACCGCGGCCAGCAGCGCGTGGACGGAACGGGAGTGGGGATTCGACGGGCGGAAGACATACGCCCCGTCCCGCGTCACCCGGCCCGCATTGGCCACCCCGCCGGCGAGTCCCTCCTCCACTCCCCCAGTCTGGCCCGACCGGCGGGCGGAGGGTGGCGGAACCGCCCCCGACGTCGCCGTCCGGTAGGTTGGCAGTGAACCCACTCACCCGATGTGTGACGACTGGAGGGGGCCGCAAATGTCCGTCATCGAACCGGTCGGAGACTGGGCCACCGACTTCGACGTGCTGGCCGAGGAGTACGTCCAGCGCCCGTTCGCCATCTGGGACGAGCTGCGCACGAGGTGCCCGATCGCCCAGACCGACCGACGGGGTCGGGCCTGGCTCCCCACGACCTACGACGACGTGACGACCATCGCCCACGACACCTCGGCGTTCAGCTCGCTCGACGTGAGCGTCATCGCCATCGTCCCCGAAGAGGGCGATGAGGACAAGCTCCCCTACGGCATGCCCCCCATCTCGGCCGACCCACCCCTCCACACCTGGACCCGGCGGCTCCTCCTGCCCTGGTTCTCCCACCGCCGGGTGGATTCCTACGAGACGATGACCCGCGACCTGTGCCGCTCGCTGATCGACGGCCTCCTGGCCGGCGGGAGCGCCGATGCCGCCCGGGGCTACGCCCAGCAGATTCCGGTCCGGGTGATCGCCACCATCCTGGGCGTCCCCGAAGAGATGTCGGACACCTTCACGGGATGGGTCCGCGACTCGCTCGAGTTCGCCGACGATCCCGAGCGACGCCGGCGGGGCAACTACGGCATCGGCTACTACCTCTGGGAGCAGATGCAGGTGCGTGGCCCGTCACCCGGCGACGACCTGTTGAGCTTCCTCCTGCACGCCGAGGTCGACGGCGGGCCCATCGATGTCACCATCGTCCTCGGGATGGCCATGCTGACCCTGATCGCCGGCATCGACACCACGTGGAGTGCCATCGGCTCGGCGCTCTGGCACCTCGCCACCCATGACGACGACCGCCGGCGGCTGGTGGCCGAGCCCGAGCTGATGCCCACCGCCGTCGAAGAGTTCCTCCGGGCCTATGCACCGGTGACCATGGCCCGGGTGGTGACCGAGGACGTGACCTTCGGCGGATGTCCGATGCGCCAGGGCGACAAGGTGCTGATGAACTTCCCCGCGGCCAACCGGGACCCGAAGGCCTTCGACCGCCCTGACGAGGTGGTGTTGGACCGAGGCGAGAACCGCCATGTGGCGTTCGGCTCGGGCATCCACCGGTGCGCCGGATCGAACCTGGCCCGGATGGAACTGCGGGTGGCCCTCGAGGAGTGGCTGGCCCGGGTCCCGGAGTTCCGGCTGGACGAGACCCAGCCGACCCGGTGGGCCGGCGGGCAGGTGCGTGGGCCGCGCCAGCTGCCGGTGGTGTTCGGCTGAACGCCTGAGGGAGAGGTCCGCGGCCGACGGACCGGGCTACGAGCC
>DATCBL010000422.1:0-2719 GCA_036511875.1 Acidimicrobiales bacterium | reverse complement strand
ATGGTGGCCGCCTTCTGCTACTGGCAGTTGGTCACCGTCCACCACGTCCCCATCCTGGTGGCGCTGGCCCTGGTCCTGATCGTCGGGGCTTCGATCGCCGGGGCCCTGGTGGAGCGGGTACTGATGCGCCGGCTCCACGGTGCCTCGGCCGAGCGGCCGGTCATGGTCACCCTCGGCCTGCTGGTCATCCTGACCGGATTTGCCACCATCACCTGGAGCCCGAGCACCCAGCGCGAGGTGGGGAACATGGTGAACGGCCAGTTCAAGCTGGTCGGGATCAACATCCAGTATCAAGAGGTGCTGATCATCGGGGTGGCCGCCGCGGTGGCCGTCGGGCTGCGGCTGCTGTTCTACTCGACCCGCACCGGGGTCGGGCTGCGGGCCGTGGTGGACGACCCCGAGCTGTTGGCCATGTCCGGCGTCTCGCCCAACCGGATGAGCCAGTACGGATGGGTGCTCGGATTCGTGATGGCGGCGCTGGCCGGCGTGCTCCTGGCCCCCACCCAGACCACCGGGATCAGCATCGTGGCCATGACCCTGCTGGTGGTCAACGGCTATGCCGCCGCCATCGCCGGACGGCTCCGCAACATACCGGTCACCTTCGCCGCGGCCATCGGGATCGGACTGGCCGAGAACTACGTGGTGAACTACCTCCTGCCCCATCTCCCCCAGAGCCTGGTGCCGGACGTCAACGTGGCCCTGCCGATGATCTTCTTGTTCATCGCCCTGGTGACCCTGCCGTCGGTGCGGCTCCGGGCGGTGGGCCGGCTCACCACCATCCGGGCCGCCCGGGTGCCCGGAGGCAAGGAGTCGTTGGTCGCCGGCGGCGCCTTCTTCCTGGTGGCCATCGTGGTGGCGGTGATGTTCGACAACACCGCGTTCAACGGCACCACCATCCTCACCCTGGGCGGGGTGGTGATGACGCTGGGCATCGTGGGCCTGTCCCTCGTCCTGCTCACCGGCTACTCGGGTCAGGTGTCGCTGTGCCAGTTCTCCTTTATGGGCATCGGCGCCTTCGTCATGGGCAAGATCGCCGGTGGCGGCTCGCTGATCGGACTGGTGGCGGCCACGGTCATCTGCGCCGGCGTGGGGGCCCTGGTGGCCCTCCCCACCATCCGACTGCGCGACCTGTACCTGGCCCTGGCCACCTTCGCCTTCGCCGACGCCGTGGCCAACGGGGTCTTCACCGACGTCCACTTCTATGGCAACGGCGGCATCCCCATCGGACGCATCGTGATCCCCGGCCTGAGCTTCGGCAGCGACAGCGCCGAGTTCTTGATGGTCACCGTCTTCTTCGTCCTCGCCGCCTGGTTGGTGCTGGCCATCCGGCGCAGCCTGTTCGGCCGGCGCCTGGTGGCCCTCAACGACTCGCCTGCGGCCTACGCCACCGTGGGCCTCAACATCGGATTCACCAAGGTGGCGGTGTTCGCCATCGCCGCGGCCATGGCCGGGCTGGCCGGCGCCCTCTACGGGACGGTGCAGGGAGTGGTGGGCCAGAGCGACTTCGACATCTTCCCCGGGATCATCTTCGTCCTCTTCGTGACCATCTGGGGCATCCGCAACGTGTCGGGCGCCTTCCTGGCCGCCCTCACCTACGTGATCCTCAACCAGGCCTGGCCCAACGGCATCGGGCTCTTCGCCGGGGCGGGGATCATCCTGATCGGCCGGGCGGCCGGAGGCATCCTCGGCATCGAGGCCCTGCAGTTCCGACTGCCCTGGGTCCACCGGCCGGCCGGGGGGACCCGTCCCGCCGCCACCGGGCCGGTGGCCGCGGCCATGGGAGGGGAGACCCGTGCCACCGGATGATGCCGCGGCCGGGAGATCCGCCGCGCTCACGGTCTCGGAGGTGGCGGTCCGATTCGGAGGGGTGTCGGCCCTCAACGAGGTCAACCTGACGGTGGCGCCGGGCACGGTCACCGGGCTCATCGGCCCCAACGGTGCGGGCAAGACCACGCTGTTCAACGTGATCAGCGGGCTGCAGGTCCCCGACCGGGGCTCGGTGCACCTGTTCGACGCCGACGTCACCGAGATGAAGCCGCACCGCCGGGCCCGGATGGGACTGGCCCGTACCTTCCAGCGGCTCGAGATCTTCGGGACCCTCTCGGCCAGCGAGAACGTCCAGGTCGGCCTGGAGTCCACCGTCAAGTGGTGGGAGTGGCGCCATCTCCGTCGGGCCATCCCCCGGCGGAGGCGCCGGGGGACCGGTGAGGATGAGGCCACCGCGGGCACCGGGACCGAGCCCGCCGCCTCCCCGGCCACCGCCACGTGCGACCGGCTGCTCGAGGGGGTCGGGCTGACCGGGCTCGGGCAGGTGCAGTCGTCCAACATGCCTACCGGGCTGGCCCGGATGGTGGAGCTGGCCCGGGCCCTGGCCATCGGTCCCCGGCTGCTCCTGCTCGACGAGCCGGGGTCGGGACTGGACGAAGCCGAGTCGAAGGCCCTGGGCGACCTGCTGGTGAGCCTGGCCGCCGGCGGGATGGCCGTGCTCCTGGTCGAGCACGACATGGAGCTGGTCATGGGGATCTGCGACCACATCTACGTGCTCGACTTCGGGGACGTCATCGCCTCGGGCCCGCCGGACGCCATCCGGACCAACCCGATGGTCCAGGCCGCCTACCTGGGGGAGGTCGAGCCGGACGGGGATCCCCTCGGGCCCTCGACGGTCGGCACCGGTGCCGAGGGGGGCGCGGAGCGATGAGCGACGTGGTCAGCGCGGTGT
>DATCBL010000421.1:0-6183 GCA_036511875.1 Acidimicrobiales bacterium | reverse complement strand
CCAGGTTGTCGCGGCCCAGTCGTTCCAGGGTGTCGATCTCGTCGGGAAAGCGCTCCATCCCGTTGGCCAGCCCGTGGGTCAGGCTGGCCGCGCAGAAGCCCCCGTTCCGTCCCGACGCCGCCCAGCCGCAGCGATCGGCCTCGAGGAGCACCACGTCGCGCTCGGGGCGGGCCGTCTTGGCCAGCAGCGCCGTCCACAGCCCGGTGTACCCGCCACCGACCACCGTGAGGTCGGCGTCGGTCCGCCCGACCAGAGGGGAGGCCGACGGCGGGGCCGAGGGATCGTCCAGCCAGTAGGCGACGGGAGCGGCATCGGCCAGGGCGGCGGCGCGATTCACCGGCCCGACCCTAATCCGACCGGTCGACGGTCCCCGGAGGGCGCTCACCTTCTCCCGGAGCCAGCGCGAGGGATTCGAGGAGCGACACGGACCGAGGCCCGAGCCACGGGGCCAGCCGAGCTCGGACCTCCGGAGCCATCGAATCCAGGAAGGCCCAACCGACCAGCTCGCGGCCGAGGTCGTCGTCCCCGAGGGAGATGAGGCCGGACTCGATCACCGAGGCGATCCTCCGGATGGTCGAGATCTCGGTCTCCTCGGCCATCAGGTGACCGGTGACGAAGTCGGCCAGTTCGGTGAGGACCACCGGCTCGCCGGGATCGTCGTCGTAGGCCACCACCAAGGTCCGGTAGGTGGGCCGGAACTCCGGGACCTGGTCCAACAGGGCCAGGACGAGAGGGGTGCGATCGAACGGGTCGTCGGTCGGCCCGGGGCAGGGGTCGGGAAGGGGCATGGCGGCACTCCAGAGGTCGGGTCGGAGGTGGCCGCTCGGTGCGCCCGTTCCCACAGATCGGCGAGGGGGGAATGAGACAGGGGCGTCCCCGGACCGTATCCACCGCCGGTGACCGAGGTCAAGGGTCGGGTCCGATCCGGTGGTTTGCATAAGAATGCAGATATATGCATATACTTGCAGGACCGGTACCCGGTCCGGGAGCGACGGGGAACCGGCGCCGCCGAGTCGGCGACCGAGGCACCCGAGACCAGATCACCCAGCCCCGGAGCACAACGTGAGCGAGAACCCATGAAGGTCGGTGTCGTCGGGGCCTCTGGCTATGCCGGAGTCGAGCTGTTGCGCCTCTGCGCCGGCCATCCGGATCTCGACGTCGTCGTGGCCACGGCCGGAGGACACCGAGGGGATGCGGTGGGGGAGCACACGCCGTCGCTGGCCGCCGCCTACCCCAACCTCAGCTACGCCGCCACCGAGCCCTCCGAGCTGGACGGCCTCGACCTCGTCTTTCTGGCCCTGCCCCACGGGCAGTCCCAGCACCTGGTGCCCGACCTGATCCCCCGGGTCGGGACCCTGGTGGACCTGGCCGCCGACTTCCGGCTGTCCGATCCGTCGCTGTATCCCACCTGGTACGGCGAGGCCCACGTGGCGCCGGACCTGTTGGACCGGTTCGTCTACGGGCTACCCGAGCTCCACCGCGACGAGCTCCGGGGCGCCCGCCTGATCGCCGCTCCCGGGTGCTATCCCACCGCCGCGCTGGTGGCCCTGGCCCCGTTGGTCCGGGCCGGCGTGCTGGCCGTCCCGCCCGACCCGGGAGCCGACGGGCCCGAGGCGGTCGGCCCCGCCCTCATCGTCGACGCCGCCGGTGGGGTGTCCGGGGCCGGGCGGGCGCCGAAGGACACCCTGCACTTCGGGACGGTGGACGAAGACTTCGTGGCCTACGGGCTGCTCGACCACCGGCACACCGCCGAGATGGAGCAGGGCCTCGGCGCCCCGGTGCTCTTCACCCCCCACCTGGCGCCGATGGTCCGGGGGATCCTGGCCACCTGTTACGCGCGGCCGGCGGCGGCCGGATCGCTGTCCGGCGACGGGGCCATGGATCTCCTCCATCAGGCCTACGACGACGAGCCCTTCGTGGTGGTCACCGACAGCCCACCCTCGACCAAGGCCACCCGCGGGTCGAATTGCGCCCATGTCACCGTCCGGGTCGATCCCCGCACCGGATGGGTGGTGGCCCTGGCCGCCCTCGACAACCTGGTCAAGGGGGCCTCGGGACAGGCCGTCCAGTGCGCCAACCTGGCCCTCGGCCTCCCCGAGGGCGCCGGCCTGCCGACCGTCGGGATCTACCCATGAGCATCACCACGCCGAAGGGGTTCGTGGCCTCGGGACTGGCCTCGGGCATCAAGTCCAGCGGGGCGCTGGACCTGGCCCTGTTGGCCACCGACGACGGGCGAGCCGTGCCCACCGCGGCCACCTTCACCTCCAACCGCGCCGCCGCGGCCCCGGTCCAGGTCAGTCAGGAGCACCTGGCGTCCGCCGGGGGGCGGTGCTCAGCCGTGGTGGTCAGCAGCGGGAACGCCAACGCCGCCACCGGGGCCGAGGGTCGGGCCGATGCCGAGCGCATGTGCTCCCTGGTGGCGTCGGGGCTCGGCGTGGCCAATGAGGGGATCCTGGTCTGCTCCACCGGCCTGATCGGCTTCCCGCTGCCCATGGCCCCGATCGAGGCGGGAATCCCGGCGCTGGTGGCGGCGCGGTCCGGCTCCGCCGCCGCGGCCGCCGACGCCGCCCAGGGAATCCTGACCACCGACTCGGGCCGAAAGGAGGTGCTCGTCGAGCACCCCACCTTCGCCGTGGCCGGCATGGCCAAAGGGGCCGGCATGCTGGCCCCCGACATGGCCACCATGCTCGCCTTCCTGACCACCGATGCCGCCGTCGAGCCCGGTCCGTTGTCCGACCTCCTGCGCATCGCCGTCCGCGACTCCTTCAACTCGATGTCGGTCGACGGCTGCACGTCGACCAACGACACCGTGGTCCTGATGGCGTCGGGCCGGGCCGGGGTGGCCGATCCGAACGTGGTGGTCGACGCGGTGTCCGAGGCGTGCGTCGGGCTGTGCAGCCAGATGATGGCCGACGCCGAAGGGGCGTCCCGGATCGTGCAGGTCCGGGTGACCGGGGCCCGCTCGGACGGGGAGGCCCACCGTGCGGCCCGGAAGGTGGCCGAGTCGCTCCTGGTGAAGTCCTCGATCAACGGTGAGGACGCCTACTGGGGCCGGGTGGCCAGTGAGTTGGGCTCGGCCGGCGTGGCCTTCCAGATGGAGCGCCTGTCCATCGCCTACGGGGGGGTCACGGTCTGCGCCCAGGGCGTTGCCGAGGACCACGACGCCGCCGCCCTGGCCCGGCACATGGCCGGCTCCCTCATCGACATCCACTGCCAGTTGGGTCTGGCCGACGGCAACGGCGTGGTGATGGGGGTCGACCTCGGGTACGGGTACATCGACGAGAACCGCACCACGTCATGAGCGGCTCCCCGACCGCGGACTCGGCCGGAGGCCCCGGGGACAAGGCGTCGGTGCTGGTGGAGTCGCTTCCGTATATCCGTCGGTTCTGGGGCAAGGTGGTGGTGGTCAAGTACGGCGGCAACGTGCTCACCCCCGGGGCCGGCGAGCCGTCGGTCGACGAGGCGGCGGCCCTGGCGTCCTTCGCCGAGGACATCGTGCTGATGCGCTCGGTGGGCATGCTCCCGGTGGTGGTCCACGGCGGCGGTCCGCAGATCGGCGCGCTGATGAAGCGGGTGGGGAAGGAGGCCGAGTTCCTCGGCGGCCTGCGGGTCACCGACGCCGACACCATCGACCTGGTCCGCATGGTGCTGGTGGGCAAGGTCAACCGGGACATCGTGAGCTCGATCAACGTCCACGGCGCCCTGGCCGTCGGGCTGTCCGGCGAGGACGCCAACCTGATCACCGCCGAGGCCCGGTCGGAGGCGCTGGGCTACGTGGGCGACGTGGTCCACGTCGACCCGGTCATCGTCCACCAGCTCCTGGCCCAGGGACTCATCCCGGTGGTGGCCACCATCGGAACGGACCAGTCGGGACAGGCCTTCAACATCAACGCCGACACCGCGGCGGCGGCGCTGGCGGTGGCCCTCGAGGCCGAGAAGCTGGTGTTCCTAACCGACGTGGCCGGCCTGCGTTCGGTGCCCGACGACCCGTCGACCCTGATCCACCAGGCCACCGTCGACGACCTCGACCGTCTGGTGGCCGATGGAGCCGCCACCGGGGGGATGATCCCCAAGGTGGAGGCGTGCGCCCGCGCCGTCCGGGCCGGGGTGGGCCGGGCCCACATCCTCGACGGTCGGACGCCCCACGCCCTGCTCCTCGAGATCTTCACCGACGAGGGTGTCGGCACCATGGTGGGGGTGTCGCCGTGACCCCGGCCACCGTCGACCGCTCCGCGCTCATGCACACCTACGCCGAACCGCCGGTGACCTTCGTGCGGGGCGAGGGCAGTCGACTCTTCGACGCCGAGGGCCGGACGTACCTCGACTTCCTCTCCGGCCTGGCCGTGACGTCACTGGGCCACGCCCACCCGGTGGTGGCGGACGCCGTCGCCGAGCAGGCCCGGACCCTCACCCACGTGTCGAACCTGTTCGGGAACGTGGTGGGCCCGGAGGTGGCCGTGACCCTGGACCGGCTGATCGGCGGGGGCACCGAGCGCGCCGGCGGCCAGGTGTTCTTCGGCAACTCGGGGGCCGAGGCCAACGAGTGCGCCCTCAAGCTGGCCCGGCGGTGGGCCGGTCCGGACCGTTTCGCGGTGGTGTCCACCTCGGGGGCGTTCCACGGGCGGACCCTGGCCACCCTCACCGCCACCGGCCAGCCCGAGAAGCAGCTTCCGTTCCTGCCCCTGCCCGAAGGGTTCGACCACGTCCCCTACGACGACCTCGACGCCATGGCCGCCGCCTGCGACGCCCCGTCGGTGGCGGCCGTGCTGGTCGAGCCGATCATGGGCGAGGCCGGGGTGGTGGTGCCGTCGTCCGACTATCTGGTCGGCCTGCGCCAGCTGTGCTCGGACCGGAACCTCCTGTTGATGGTGGACGAGGTCCAGACCGGGCTCGGCCGCACCGGTCGGTGGTTCGGGTTCCAGCACCTGGGCATCGAGCCGGACGTGGTGACCATGGCCAAGGCCCTGGGCAACGGGATGCCGGTCGGAGCGTGCTGGGCCCGGGCCGAGGTGGCCGCGGCCTTCGTCCCCGGCGACCACGGGAGCACGTTCGGCGGCCAGCCCCTGGCCCTGTCGGCGGCCCGGGCCACCTTGGCCGTGATGGAGGCCGAGGACGTCCCGGCCCGGGCCCGGGCGTCGGGCGCCCGTCTCCGGGCCGGCCTCGGGCAGCTCCCCGGGGTGGCCTCGGTCCGCGGGGAGGGACTGCTGTTGGCCGCGGTGCTCACCGGGGAGTTCGCCGGCCCGGCCTGTCGAGAGGCCCTGGCCTCCGGACTGGTCATCAATGCCCCGCGGCCCGACGTCCTCCGGTTCGCTCCCTCCCTGCTGGTCTCGGGGGACGAGGTCGACGAGGCCCTCGGGACGCTGGGACGGGTCCTGGCCGGCCTGGCCACCCCGGTCCGGGGGGCCGGGGCATGAGCCCGCCATCGACGATCACCGTCGCCCCCCCGGCCTGGACCCGCCACGTGCTGGACATCGACGATCTCGGACCCGACGGCCTGGCCGCGGTGCTGGCCCTGGCCGAGCGCGAGCCCGGTGAGCTCCCGGCGGTCCTCGCCGGCCGGGGCGTGGCCCTGGTCTTCGAGAAGCCGTCCAACCGCACCCGCAACAGCACCGAGATGGCGACGGTGGCCCTCGGTGGGCACCCGGTGTACATCCAGGGCCCTGAGGTGGGCATCGACACCCGCGAGCCGGCCTCCGACGTGGCCCGCACCCTGGCCTGCTACCACGCCGTCCTGTGCGCACGGGTCATCGAGCACGGCACGCTGGAGCGCATGGCCGACGCTCTCGACGGCGCCGGCGTCCCGGTGCCGGTGGTCAATCTGCTGTCCGACCGGGCCCATCCCTGCCAGGCCCTGGCCGACCTGCTCACCCTGCGCCAGACCTTCGGGGCGGGCTCCCTCACCGACCGGACCCTGGCCTACGTGGGGGACGCCAACAACGTCTGGCGGTCGCTGGCCCTGGCCGCCTCGATGGCCGGGATGGCCACCCGGGTGGCCTCGCCCGCCGGCTTCGGCCCCGCCGACGACGACGTGGCCCTGGTGCGATCGTTCGGCGGGGACCTGACCGTGCTGTCGGACCCGGTGGAGGCCGTGGCCGGCGTCGATGCCGTCTACACCGACGTCTGGACCTCCATGGGCCAGGAGGCCGAGAAGGCGGCCCGGCTGGCCGCCTTCGCCGGGTTCCA
>DATCBL010000420.1:0-2845 GCA_036511875.1 Acidimicrobiales bacterium | reverse complement strand
CCAACGAGACCGTGGCCCCGTTGAGCAGGGGCCGAAGCGAGCCCGAGACCACCACAGCGCCGTCCGGGCCGGGGCGACCGGTCAGCCCCGCCGAGGGCTCCGCCGCCCCGTCCGGCGCCCCGGTGGGCACGGCCAGCGTGGCCGGGACGGTCCCGTCCACCAGCCCGGGCAGGAGCGTCTTGGTGAGCTCGGCGATGCCCGATTCCGCCACCACGGCGGATACCACCGCGGTCGTCCCCCACGGCCCCGGGGCCGCGGCCCGGCCCAACTCCTCGGCCACCACGGCCAGCTCCAACAGGCCCGCGCCCTGGCCGCCGAACGCCTCGCCGACGTGGATGCCCAGAGTGGACTGGGCGCCGAGCTCGGACCAGAAGGGCGGAAGGGCGTCGGCGTCGGCGTCGAGGGCGGCCCGGGTCACCTCGGGGGGGCAGTGCGTGGCGACCCACCGCTCCAGCGAGGTGCGGAGCTCCTGGTGCTCGTCGTTGATCCCGATCGACACGGTCAGCGCCCGGTCCTCGGCCCACCGGCCGGGAAGGGGATCAGGAGGGGCGACACGGGAGAGTTTCTACCATCTCGGATGCCCGTAACGAGAACCGGTTCTACCCCGCTCCCGCCCACCGGCAGGGCTACCAGCCCCGGAACACCGGGGCCCGGCGCTCGGCGAAGGCGACCAGGCCCTCGCGGCAGTCCTCGGTCCCGGTCACCAGCTCCTGGGCCACGGCCTCGTCCCACAGCGCCGTGGCCCGGTCGGACTCCAGGGACTGGTTGGTCAGGTGCTTGGCCATGCCGATGGCCCGGGTCGGACCGGTGGCCAACCGGGCGGCCCACTCGCCGGCCAGGTCGGCCAGGCGGTCCCTCGGGACCACCCGGTTGACCAGGCCTAGTCGCTCGGCCTCGGTCGCGGGCAGGTCGTCGCCGAAGAAGAACAGCTCCTTGGCCCGCTGGGGGCCGATGAGCCGGGGCAGGAGGTAGGCGCCACCGGCGTCCGGGGCGATCCCCCGTCGGACGAAGACCTCGATGAACTTTGCTTCCTCGGCCGCCAGCACCAGGTCGCAGGCCAGGGCCAGATGCATCCCGCCACCGGCCGCGGTGGCGTTCACCGCGGCGATCACCGGCTTCTCGCAGTCCAGCACCGCGGCGATCAGGCGCTGCCAGCCGGTGCGGATCATCCGGGCCGCCTCGCCGGCAGCCCGGTCGGGCGCCCCCTCCGGCCGGGGCAGCCCGGGGACCGGGGCCCGCAGGTCGGCGCCGGTGCAGAAGCCCTTCTCCCCGGTTCCGGTCAGCACCACCACCCTGGCCCCGAGATCGGCCGAGGCCTCCTCGAGCCAGGCGATGATCTGCTCCCGCATCGGGGTGGTGATAGCGTTGCCGGCCTCCGGTCGGTTGAGGGTGATCCACACCACCCCGTCCCCGGAGCTCCGCAACACGTCGGACTGCGCCGCCGCCGTCGGGTCGGACATCAGGAGCGGTGGATGAGGTTCATGCGCGAGGTGCACACCGGTGCGCCGGTGGCCTGCTCGCTCCAGGCCGTCTCGACCACGATGAAGGTCATGGTCCTGCCCTTGGACTCCTTCTGGTAGACGTCGACCACGCTCCCCTCCCCGACCAGGACGTCCCCGGCCAGGACGGGGCGGTGATAGGTGAACTCCTGCTCGCCGTGGAGAATCAGCCCGCCCTTGGCCATCAGCGGCCCGAGCACCTCGGCCATCGGGTTCCCCGCGGGAGCGTCGGCCGTCTGGAGCTCGGGGTAGGCCCCGAAGTTGCCCATCACGAAGGGATAGGTGGGGGGCGCGGGGATCCCGGCCAGGCCGGCCTCGGCGGCGGCCCGGGCATCACGGTAGATCGGGCTGGCGTCCTTCACGGCGTCGGCGAACAGGGCCAGCTGCCCCCGTTCGACCGTGACCACCCTGGTATCGGTGGGCTTGCCGATGATCGCCCTGAGGCTGTCGTCTGCCAACGGGTGCTCCTCCCCTGTCGTCTGTCGTCGAGCGCTCCGGGCCGCGGGACCGAGGGCGTGCCGACGCTTGGGCCCTCACGGCCCGGTGCGCACCGTAGCGCGCCGGGCTCGACACCAGGAAGTTCGCCGCCCGGTCGGTGCCGCCGGCGGCCCGGGCACCTACAGTGCGAAGATGAGCGCACCCGACGTGGCTCGGCTGCCCAGTCCGGAGGCCCTGGCCGCGGCGGCGGCCGACGAGGCGTCCCGGGTCCTGCACCATGCGGTGGACCGCCGCGGCGTGGCCCACGCCATGTTCGCCACCGGCAACTCCCAGCTGGGCTTCGTCGAGGCCCTCCTCGCCAACCATCCGGCCCTGCCCTGGGCCGACGTCGTGGTGTTCCACATGGATGAGTACGTGGGGGTGGGACCGGACCACCCGGCCGGGTTCCGTCACTGGATCCACGATCGCATCGAGGCGCGGGCCCACCCGAGGGTCACCCACTACCTCGACGGGCTGGCCGAGCCCGAGGCGGAATGCGCCCGCTACGCGCGGCTCCTCCTCGACCACCCCCTCGACCTCTGCTGTTTGGGGATCGGCGAGAACGGCCACTTGGCCTTCAACGACCCGCCGGTGGCCGACTTCGAGGACCCGCGGGACGTGAAGGTGGTGACGCTCGACGAGGCCTGTCGGCGTCAGCAGGTCAACGAGGGGCACTTCCCCACCGATGCCGACGTGCCGGCGCGGGCCATGACGGTGACCATCCCGACCCTGCTCCGGGCCGATCGGGTCCTCGCCGTCGTGCCCGAGGCCCGCAAGGCCGAGCCGGTGCGGGCGGCGCTGGAGGGCCCCGTCGGCACGGCCTGCCCGGCGTCGATCCTGCAGCGTACGCCCCACGCCACGATCTTCCT
>DATCBL010000419.1:0-2658 GCA_036511875.1 Acidimicrobiales bacterium | reverse complement strand
CCCTTCTTGGTGCTGGGGGTGTGGCAGTGGGACCGGTTCGGCCAGGGCCGCTCGGCCGGCCTGGCCCGGTGGGTGGGCCCCATCGCCCTCGGACTGGCCTGCTCCATCAAGCAGACCCCGTGGTTCTGCGTGCCGTTCGTGGCCCTCGGCCTGTTCCTGGAGGCCCGGGCCTCGGGTCGCCGTCCGTGGCGTCTGGCCCTCGGCTATCTGGCCGTCGTGGGCGGTGTCTTCGGCCTGGTGAACCTGCCCTTCATCGTGTGGCAGCCGTCGGCGTGGGCCCGCGGCACCCTGCTGCCCTTCAGCCGCCCCTTGGTCGTCGACGGACAGGGGCTGGTCACGCTGGCCCTGCACGGGGTGGTCCACGGGGTCTCGCCGCCCCTGCTCACCCTGGCCAGCGTGCTCCTCTACGTGGCCCTCATGGCTGCCTTCGTCGTCTGGTACCCGGGCCTGAAGCGGATCTGGATGCTCCTTTTGCCCCTCACCTTCTTCGTGGCCCCCCGGAGCCTGCTGAGCTACCTGATCGACCTGTACCCGGCGGCCATCGTGGCCGCCGTCTCGGTGGCCCCGACGGTGCGCTCGGCCCACGCCCGGGCGGCCCGTCGCCTGGCCACGCCGTTCGGGCTGGCCGTCCTGGTCCCGGCGGCGGCCGCGGTCGTGGTGTCGGTGCTGGCCTTCACCTCCCCGCCCCTCCGAGTCGACGTGGCCGCCTTCACCTCCTCCCACGCCGCCGCCTCGTTGGACTCGGTGACCGTCGACGTGCAGAACTCCACCGGGGGAACCGTGGTGCCCCACTTCATGGTGGCCTTCGGGGACTCCCATCCCAGCGGGTTCTGGATCACCACGGGTGGTCGGCCCATCTCCCTCGCTCCCCACGGCTCGTACTGGGTGGTGCAGGCCTACACCTCCTCCCCCGAGGCGCTCAGCACCTCGCCGCTCCAGCACTGGCGGCTGGGCAAGGCCAAGTAGCCGGCGGACGGGCGGACTCCCCCACCGCCCGATACCGGACCGTAGGATGGGCGGGCCCTGCGGGGTGGCCGTGAGGAGGCAGACCATGGACGAATTCAGGGAACTCGACCACCCGGTGTTCGACGCCGACAACCACTACTACGAGGCGCTGGACGCCTTCACCCGGCACCTCGACCCGGCGCTCGGGTCCCGGGTGATCCAGTGGAGCGAGATCAACGGTCGCCGGTACCACGTCATCGGGGGCCGGGTCAGCCACGTCGTCACCAATCCGACCTTCGATCCCGTGGCCCTGCCCGGGGCCATGTACGACTACTTCCGGGGCAACCCCGACCGTCGCAACCCGATGGAGTTCCTCTCCCGCCGGGAGCCGATCCGCCCGGCCTACCGGAACCCGGGCGCCCGAGCGGACACTCTGGACCAGCAGGGGCTGGCCGGCTGCCTCCTGTTCCCCACCCTCGGGATGATCTACGAGGAGCCGCTGGCCCACGACCCCGAGGCGGTCTGCCACCTGTTCCGGGCCTTCAACCGGTGGATGCTCGACGATTGGTCCTTCAACCACGGCGACCGCATCTTCTCGGCCCCCTATCTCACGCTGGCCGACCCGACCTGGGCGGCCGAGGAGCTGGCCTGGGCCCTCGACCACGGGGCCCGCACTGTAGTCATGCGCCCCGCCGCTCCCACCACGGCCTTCGGTCGCCGGAACCCCTTCGACCCGATGTTCGACCCCTTCTGGGGCCTAGCCGACGAGGCCGGCATCGCCGTGGTGGTCCACGCCTCCGACGCCGGGATCTCCTCCAACGGCTACGGCGTGGACGGCTTCGCGGCCACGTTCTCGGGGGGCTGGAAGCCCTCGATCCGGTCCTTCGCCATCGAGCAGGCCATTCGGGACTACCTGCTCACCCTGATCTTCGAGAAGCACTTCGAGCGCTTCCCCAACCTGCGCATCGCCTCCATCGAGAACGGCGCCGAGTACCTCCCCGAGGTCATCAAGAAGATCCGGTCCACGGCCAGCAAGATGCCGGGCTACTGGGAGCACGACCCGGTGGAGACCCTCCGCCGCCACGTCTGGATCAACCCGTTCTGGGAGGACGACGTCTACCAGGTGGCCGAGTGCATGGGGGCGGACCGGGTCCTGTTCGGGTCGGACTGGCCCCACGTCGAGGCCCTCCCCGAGCCCGGGGACTACCTGGTGGAACTGAAGAACTTCAGCCCCGAGGACCGGCGGCTGATCCTGAACGACAACGTCAGGGAGCTGATCACCCTCCGCCCCACCTGAGGGTCGGAGTGGGGCCCGGTCACCCCGGGGGCCCGGGGGCGGCGGCCCGCTCGCCTCGGTAGCGCCGCAGGGCCACCAGCGACCAGACGGCCTCGACGACGCCGAAGGGCCAGGCACCGGAGAGAAAGCCGTAGGCGCTGGACAACAGGCACCCCAGGGCGAACAGGAGGACGAACCCGGGGCCCCGCCGCTCCAGGGCGTACATGGCCATCATGAAGGACAGGGCGCAGACTCCGTAGATGGTGACGGCCACCGGACCATGATGCCCACACCGGCGGACTGCCGACCAACCCGAACTGGCCCCATCAGCCGGCCGAGGGCCCGCCTCGGGCCATCAGGCCGGGAGGGGCCGACTCCTCCTCAGAGCCCGTAGAACGAGCAGCCCACCATCGGGGCCGCGCCGCCCAACCGCATGG
>DATCBL010000418.1:0-3063 GCA_036511875.1 Acidimicrobiales bacterium | reverse complement strand
CCTCGACGATGCCGGGGTCACTGTGGCCGACGTCGACCACCTGATCGTGACCGGGCTCCACGCCCGGGCCGTGGGCGGGTTGAAGAAGGCCCTCGGGGTCCCGGCCGAGCGGGTGGTGCCGGACCATGCCGGCCTGGTGGGAAACCTGGGCGTGGCCCAGGCCGGGCTGCAACTGGCCGACGTGCTGGAGCGGGCCTCCCCGGGCCAGGTGGTGGTAGTGCTGGAGCTGGCCGACGGGGCCGACGCCGCGGTGCTGCGCACCACCGACGCGCTCCCGGCCGCCCAGGCGGCCCGCCGGCAGGCCGGGATCCGCCCGGTGGCCGACCTGGTGGATGGCGGTCGGTCCGACCTGGCCTACGCGGTGTTCCTGTCCTGGCGGGGCATGCTCCACCGGGAGCCCCCCCGCCGGCCCGACCCCGAGCGGCCCGACGCGCCGGCCAGCCGGAGGAGCGAGGGCTGGAAGTTCGGGTTCAACGCCAGCCGCTGTTCGGCCTGCGGGTTCCGTCATCTCCCGCCCACCCGGATCTGCCTGTCGTGCCAGGCGGTGGACCAGATGGAGCCCGAGCGGATGGCCGATCTCCGGGGCACGGTGGCCACCTACACTGTCGATCACCTGGCGTTCAGCCTGTCCCCGCCCATGGTCGGGGCGGTGATCGACTTCGACGGCGGGGGCCGTTACCGCGGCGAGATGACCGATGTGGACCCGGATGCCGTGGCCGTGGGCACCCGGGTGGAGATGACCTTCCGGCGCCTCTACAGCGCCCAAGGTGTACACAATTACTTCTGGAAGGCTCGGCCGGTGGCCGACAGCCCCGGGGATCCCCCCGGAGGTCCGGCCCACGGGGAAGGAGAACCAACGACATGACCAGCACGGGGATCCGCGATCGGGTGGCCATCGTGGGCATGGGGTGCACCCGCTTCGGCGAGCTCTGGGACCAGGGCACCAACGACCTGCTCACCGACGCCGCCGTCGAGTGCACCGCCTCGGCCGGGGTGACCATCGACGCCGTCGACGCCTTCTGGCTGGGCACCCTCGGGTCGGGGCAGTCGGGCATCGCCCTGTCCAAGCCCCTCAAGATCGGGTACAAGCCGGTGACCCGGGTGGAGAACTTCTGCGCCACCGGATCCGAGGCCTTCCGCAACGCCTGCTACGCGGTGGCCTCGGGCGCCTACGAGCTGGCCATGGCCATCGGGGTGGAGAAGCTGAAGGACTCGGGCTACTCCGGCCTGACCGGCATCCACCGGGTGGGGGACGGCACCAACGCCGCCCTCAGCTCGCCGGCTGCCTTCTCCTTTCTGGTGCCGGCCTACTGCCACAAGTACGGCGTCGACCCCGAGGAGATGGGGTCGGTGCTCAACCGCATCGCCTGGAAGAACCACCAGAACGGGGCGGTGAACCCGAGGGCCCAGTACCAAAAGGAAGTGTCCCTGGAGAAGATCGCCGCCTCCCCCCGGGTGGCCGGCCAGCTCGGGGTCTTCGACTGCAGCGGGGTGAGCGACGGGGCGGCGGCGGCGATCGTCTGCCGGGCCGAGGACGCCCACCGCTACACCGACTCCCCGCTGTACGTGAAGGGGCTGAGCCTGGTGGCCGGACCGGCGGCGGGCGCCATCGACCCGGACTACGACTACACCAGCTTCGAGGAGGTGGTCCGGTCGGCCGCGGACGCCTACCGCCAGGCCGGGGTGACCGACCCGCGGGCCGAACTGGCTATGGCCGAGGTGCACGACTGCTTCACCCCGACCGAGCTGGTCCTGATGGAGGACCTGGGCTTCGCCGACCGGGGCACGGCGTGGAAGGAGGTCATGGCCGGCACCTTCGACCGGGACGGCGAGCTTCCCGTCAACCCCGACGGCGGCCTGAAGAGCTTCGGCCATCCCATCGGGGCCACCGGGCTGCGGATGCTGTTCGAGTGCTGGCTGCAGCTGCGCCGCCAGGCCCCACCGGAGCGCCAGATCGCCACGGTGACCGAGGGCGGGCGCACCCTGGGGCTCACCCACAACCTCGGTGGGGCGCCGGGGGAGTGCGTCAGCTTCGTGGGCGTGGTCGGCACCGAGCCGGCGGACTGAGATGGCGTCGGTCGGTGGGGGGGAGCCCGGCGCGGGCCCCGGGACCGACCCCGGGGCGGAGACCGAGGACCAGGCGGCGCTGCGCCAGCTGGCCCGGGACGTGGCCGCCCGCGAGGTGGCCCCCCGGGCCGCCGGCCAGGACGAGTCCGGGGAGGTGCCCCGAGAGGCCATCGCCGCCATGGCCGCCGCCGATTTGTTCCGGGTGACCATCGGGGAGGAGTGGGGCGGCCTCGGGATGGGCGACGTGGAGGCGGCCATCGTGCTGGAGGAGATCGCCCGGCACGACGTGTCCACCGCCATCTGCTGCCAGCTGGCCTACAACGGCCCGCCCCGGGGGATCGAACACCTGGGTGGGCCGGTCCTGAAGGACCGGTGGTTGCCGGCGGTGGCCGACGGGGAGGCCATCATCAGCATCGGCATCACCGAGCCCGATGCCGGCTCGGCGGTCCAGGAGATGCGGACGGCGCTCAAGCCGGACGGCCCGGCCGGGTGGCGCCTCGACGGCTACAAGAACTACTCCACGCTGGGCCATGCCGCCGCGGGCGTGCTGGTCTGGTGCCGGTGGCCCGGGGGGGAGGGGGCCCGCGGGATCGGGGCGGTGGTCATCCCGATGGACCGCGAAGGGGTGTCCCTGGTGGGCCGGCACAAGGGCATGGGGATCCACGCGGCCACCGAGTCGGAGATCGCCTTCGACGGCGTGGCCGTCACCGAGGACGACGTGCTGGTGGCCGGGGACCCTTCGTCGGGTGCGCCCTTCAAGCTGCTGCTGTCCCACCTCAACCACGAGCGGTGCGGCAACGCGGCCATGTGCGTGGGTGCGGCCCAGGGGGCCCTGGAGCGGGCCGCGGCCTATATGCGGGACCGGGTGGTCGGAGGCCGGCCCATCGCCGACCTCCAGGGCCTCCAGTGGAAGCTGGCCGACATGGCCGTGGCCCTCGAGGGGGCTCGACTGCTGCTCGGCCGGGCCGTTCGCCTGGCCGGCCCGGGAGGCCCCCC
>DATCBL010000417.1:0-3003 GCA_036511875.1 Acidimicrobiales bacterium | reverse complement strand
CGGCCAGCGCGGCGCGCCCCGGCCGGTGCCTCGCTGCTCCGATCCACCCCATGGTCCCACCGTAGGCCGACGAGGCTCCCGGCCCCCGGCGGCGCCCGGTCCGATCCGGGCCGTGGATGGACGCCCGGGTTCTTTGACAGACTGGCCGCTCCGCGGGCACTCCGGTGGGCCGACCGGAATGTCGGGACGGACGGACCGGCCCGGGGGAGGACGGGCCGGCGCCCCCGCACCGGCCGACCCGACTGCGAAGGAGACAGACCTGTGGACATCACCGGAAGCGCGCTGGTCACCGGCGCCAGCCGTGGGATCGGGCGCGCCGTGGCCATCGAACTGGCCGACCGGGGCTTCGACACCGTGGCCACCATGCGCCATCCCGACGCCGGGGACGGCCTCCCCGGGGCCACCACCGGGCGGCTCACCGTGGCCCGCATGGACGTCAACGATCCCGACACCTACTCACTCCCGGGCGATCTCCGGGTCCTGGTCAACAACGCCGGGGTGGACTCGGCCTACCTGCCCGTCGAGCACGGCCAGATCGACGACTGGCGGGACGTGTTCGAGACCAACGTGTTCGGGCTGGTCGGGACCACCATGGCCGCCATCCCGGTCCTGCGGGACAACCGTCCCGCCGTGGTCTGCAACATCTCCTCGTCGTCCATCTTCGCCAGCGTGCCGTTCTACTCCGCCTACCGGGCGGCCAAGGCGGCGGTCTCGGCCTTCGGGGACACCCTGCGGGTGGAGGTGGCCCTCTCGGGTATCCGGGTGGTGGAGGTGCTGCCCGGCCCCATCGACACGGACATGTTCCAGCTGAGCACCGGGGAGCCGGCGGCGGCGGGCTTCGACCGTTACCGGCCCATGGCCGAGCGGGCCACCCAGCTCCGCCAGGAGACCGCCGATCCTATGGTGGCCACCCCGGCGGCCGCCGCGGCCCTCATCGTGGACGCCATCCTGGACGACGACGGGCCCATGCGGTACGGATGCGACCCGCTCTCCATCGGGCTGCTGGACCTGTGGCGTCAGTCCGACGACGAGACCATGTTCGCGCTGACCGGCCAGTCCATCCTCGACGCCGTCGGACCCTCCGATCCCTGACCCCGTGCTCGTGCTATTGACCTCGGTGGCCCACGAGAGCTTCCGGGCCCAGCTCGACCGACCCGGCGTCGAGTGGATGACCCTGGGGCTCGACGGCGCGGTCCGGGACGGGTCCGGCCAGGAGGTCGGCTGGGGCGGGGCCCGGCCCGAGGTGGCGTGGGGCACGTCGGACCTGTTCCGGGCCGGCGCCCCCATCGGGGCGTTCTTCTCCGCCCTCCCCCGACTGGACTCCCTCCGCTGGTTCCAGTCGCCGGCCGCCGGCTACGACGACCCCGTCTTCTCCGGGTTGGCCGTCCGTGGGGTCCGGATCACCAACGCCCATGTGAACAGCCTTCCCATCGCCGAGTTCGTCCTGCGGGCCGTGCTCGACGAGTTCCAGGGGGCCGGGGAGTGGCGCCGCCTGGCCGGGGAGCGGTCCTGGCGGATCCACGACTGGCGGGAGGTGTCGGGCACCACCTGGCTGGTGGTCGGGGTGGGCGGGATCGGTTCGGAGGTGGCGGTGCGGGCCCGGGCCCTCGGGGCCCGGGTCATCGGGTGTCGCCGACACCCCTCGCCGGATGACCCCACCGACGTCACCGTGACCCCGGACCGCCTGGCCGAGGTCGTCGGGGAGGCCGACGTGACGGTACTGGCCGTCCCGGCCACCCCGGCCACCACCGACCTGGTGGACGCCCCCTTGTTGGCCCGCATGAAGGAGGGCTCGGTCCTGGTCAACGTCGGCCGGGGCACCCTGGTGGACGAGGACGCCCTGCTGTCGGCCCTCGACCGGGGCATCCCGGCCGTGGCGGTCCTCGACGTGTTCCGGACCGAGCCGCTCCCCGACGACCACCCCTTCTGGACCCACCCGTCGGTGCGGGTCACCCCGCACAACGCCGCCGGCGGGGTGGGCCGGCTGCAGCGCCAGGCCGACCTGTTCTCCACCAACCTGGACCGCTACCGGGCCGGGGAACCACTGCTCAACGACGTCACCGACCAGGTGCTCGGGGCCTCCTGACGACGGTGCCGGCGGGAACGCCCGGGTCGGCCGTCGATCGGGGCGTCACGACTCGACGAGATCGGCCCGGTACTCGGGATGGTCGGTCAGCCACTGCGAGGCCCGGCGCATGCTGTCCTCGTTGTTCTTGTTGATGAAGCGGTAGATCGGACCCTCGAACCAGTGGAACGGCCACGAGGTGAGGTCGTACCGCTCGTCGAAGTGGAAGCGGGTGCGGTTGGTGCCCAGGGACTCCAGCCGGATGTGGCCGATCTGGTCGTTACCCGGGCGGGACGAGATCATCGTGTAGGTGTAGCCCCGCTCGGGCTCCACGTCGGTCACCAACTCGAGGGCCGAGCCCTCCCGACCGAAGGGCATCTTGAAGATGACCCGGCGCAGCCGGCCGTTGTGCTCCTCGTCCCCGGGGTACAGGACGTCCACCCGAAGGACCATGGGCGCGTAGTCGGTCCACCGGTCGTAGTCCTGGAACAGGGCCCAGACCCGGGCCGGGGAGTGCGGCATCTCGAACGAGTAGCGGTGCTCACGCATCCCAGCATCATGGCGGAACGGGGCCGGCCCCGCGCTCCGGCGCCGGACCGCTCGACCGCTGCACCCGCTTCAGCTGCTCGACGGTCACCGGCAGCCGGGCCACGGTGAGCTCCGGTCGGTCGTTCAGGGCGGCCGACAGGACCAGGTCCAGCTGGTTGTGGAGGGCCCGTTGCCACCACCGGTCCGGACGGATCAGCGGGATGAGCACGACGATGTGGTCGTACTCGCCCTCGCGGTGCTCGAGGGCGTTGATGAACCGGAGGATGGGCCGGGCCACCGAGTGGTACTGGGAGCGGAGGGTGACGAGGCGGACCCCACAGGCCCACTCGGCCCACTCCCGCTCCAGATCGGCCTGGCGGTCCTCCTCGTCGGAGAACAGCACGGCCAGG
>DATCBL010000416.1:0-2394 GCA_036511875.1 Acidimicrobiales bacterium | reverse complement strand
GGCGGGCCAGGCCAGGTGGCCGACGTGGCCATCACCGGTGGGAAGATCGAGGCCATCGGGCCCAACCTGAGCGGCGAGCGTGAGCTCGATGCCTCCGGCTGCGCGGTGGCGCCGGGCTTCATCGACATCCACACCCACTTCGACGCCCAGGTGTTCTGGGATCCCGAGCTGAAACCGTCGTCCTATCACGGGGTCACCACGGTGGTGGCGGGCAACTGCGGTTTCTCCATCGCCCCCTGCCGCCCAGAGCACCACGACGTGATCGTGCACACCCTGGAGAACGTGGAGGGAATGGACGCCGACTCGCTGACCGCGGGGATCGCCTGGGACTTCGAGACGTTCCCCGACTACCTCGACCTGGTGCACCGTCGGGGGACCAGCCTCAACTTCACCGCCTACATCGGGCACACCGCTCTGCGCCTCTATGTCATGGGGGACGCCGCCTACGAGCGGCCGGCCACCACCGACGAGATCGAACGGATGTGCCGGCTGGTGGCCGAGGCCATGGCGGTGGGCGCGGCCGGACTGTCCACCAGCTTCTCGTTCGCCCACCGCGGCGTCGATGGGAAGCCGGTGCCCAGCCGGTTCGCCGAGATGGATGAGGTGGAAGCGCTGTTCATGGCCGTGGGGAAAGCGGGCAAGGGGGTGGTCCTGGCCACCCCGGGATGGCAGTGCGAGTACCCGGACGTCTTCACCTGGCAGCCGCGGGTGGGACGCCCGTTCACCTGTCCGCTCTTCGCCCTGTCGAGCGGCAAGCACCGCGAGGTGGTCAAACTGCATCAGGAGGCCCTGGCTCGGGGGGCCAACGTCTGGCCTCAGGTCTCGCCGCGCCCGCTGACCATGCAGTTCACCCTGGCCGACGCCTACAACCTCAACGTCGGCGAGGTGTTCGGGGAGCTCATCAAGGTCAGCCGGGAGGTCCGCAAGGCCGCCTACCGGGACCCCGAGTGGCGGGACCGTGCCTTCCGCGACCTGGAGAGCGGCGGCACGGGGATGAAACCGAGGTGGGAGACCTTCGAGGTTTCCGAGTCGGAGCGGTTCCCCGAGCTCCTGGGCCGGCGGGTCACCGACATCGCCCGCGAGCGCCAAGTCAGCCCGCTGGACGTCATGTGCGAGCTGTCGCTGGCCGAGGATCTCGCCACGCGCTTCCGGGCCTACATCGCCAACGACGACCCGGAGGAGGTGGAGCGCCTCCTCACCGAGGACCACGTGGTGCTGGGCCTGACCGACGCCGGCGCCCACGTCGACCAGCTGTGTGACGCACCGGCCCCCACCGACCTGCTCGGCACCTGGGTCCGTGAGCGTGGGGCCATGCCGCTGGAGCGGGCCATCAGGAAGCTGGCCGGTGAGCCCGCCGACATGTTCGGCTTTCAGGGGCGGGGCTACCTGCGGGAGGGCTACGCCGCCGACGTCTGCGTCTTCGATCCGGCCACGGTGGCCCCCGGACCGCAGCGCCGCCGGCGCGACCTGCCCGCCGACGGTGAGCGCCTGACCAACGAGGAGCCGGTCGGTGTCCGCCACGTGCTGGTCAACGGCGCGCTGATCCGCACCGACGAGCAGCAGCTCGAGCTGGAGACGCGACCCGGGGTGCGGCCGGTGCTGGCCTGAGGCGGGCCGGGCCTCAGCGCACCGTCCGGAAGAACCGGCGCAGGTCGTCGACGAACAGCTCGGGCTGCTCCATGGCCGGGAAGTGGCCGCCACGGTCCATGACGGCCCAGTGCACCACGTTGTACTGGCGCTCGATCCACGAGCGGGGCCAGCGCAGCACCTCCTTGGGATAGCGCGCCACCCCGGTCGGGACCTCCACGAACGGGAGACCCCCGGCCGGGGCCCCGGCGTGCTTGGCCTCCCAGTAGAGCCGGGCCGAGGAGGCACTGCTCTGATTCACCCAGTAGAGCATGACGTTGGTGATCAGCTGGTCACGGGTGAAGCAGCGCTCCGGGTCCCCCTCGCAGTCGCTCCAGGCCCGGAACTTCTCCACGATCCAGGCCAGCAGGCCGGCCGGCGAGTCGTTGAGGGCCACCCCCAGGGTCTGGGGCTTGGTCCCCTGTTCGTGGGCGTAGCCCGACTCCTCGTCCCCGAACTGCCTCATGGCCGCCAGCTCCTGCTGATCCTCGGCGGTGAGGGCTCCGGGGGTGTCGGGCGGCGAGCCCAGGGCCATGTTGAGGTGGACGGCGGCGCAGTGCTCGGCATCGAGGGCCCCGAGCCGGGTCGTCACCTGAGCCCCCCAGTCCCCGCCCTGGGCGCCGTAGCGGTCGTAGCCCAGGCGAACCATGAGCACGGCGAAGGCCCGGGCGATCCGATCGACGTCCCACCCCCGGGTGCGGGTCGGTTCGGAGAAGCCGTAGCCGGGGAGCGAGGGGGCGATGACATGGAAGGCATCGGCCGCCTGGC
>DATCBL010000415.1:0-4713 GCA_036511875.1 Acidimicrobiales bacterium | reverse complement strand
GAGCGCCGTCGATGCCGACCCGGGCCGCCCCCACCACGGGTCCGCGGGCATGACCGAAACGTCGGGGGCCCCGTTCACCGGGCTCTCCCACGTCCAGCTGCTGGTCTCCGACGTGGCGGCCAGCGCCGAGTGGTACCGGGCCGCCCTCGGCCTCGACGCATTCGTCGAGGACCTCTCGGTGGGCTACGTCGCCCTTCGCCACCGCCCGTCCAAGGTGGTCGTCGTGCTCACCGTCCGGGAACGGGACGGGCCGCCGGACCCCGAAGCGGGCCACGGGCCCCTGGACCACCTGGCCTTCGCCGTGCCCGACGGCGAAACCCTGGCGGCGTGGGCCGAGCACCTCACGGCGATCGGGATGGCCCACGGCGGTGTGGTGCTGGAGGACGGACGCCCCTCGTTGCAGTTGGTCGACCCCGACGGGATCGCCATCGAGTTGGTGGCGCCGGCCCCCCGGCCCCCGTCGGATTGAGCCGGCCTCCGACTGGCCTGGCCTTCCGGACTGACCCCCCTACCGAGCCGGCCTAGATACCGAACGACGCCTCACGGAGCTGGTCGGCCAGTCCGGCATCGCCGGTGATCTCCACCCGGCTGGCCGCTTGGCGCCCCGCCCCGAACAGGGTCAGCTCGCCCGGATCACCGTCGAGCACCACCAGCGGGCCGGACCCGGCCACCTTCGGGTCCTGACCCTCGGAGTGGAGCTCGATGGTGGCCGCCACCTGTTTGGCCATCCCCCCGGCCCCCACCCGGCTCCACAGGGCGTCGCCCAACGACGGGTCCAGTGGGCGCGGCTCCGAGGCCGGTTGGGCCCGGCGCACGTCCTCGACGTGGATGAAGAACTCGACGGTGTTCATGGCGCGGTCGAACGGCCGCAGGAGCGCCGGGGGGCCGCGGCGCACCGTGGCCACCAGCTCCGGCCACGGCGTCCCGTCGCGGGCTCTCCGCCGCACCCGATCGGTGTAGTCGGCCAGGGGGGCCCAGACCAGACCGGGGCCACTGTCCGGCCGCCGCTCCCGCACCACCAGGTGGGCGGCCAGGTCGAGGGTGGTCCAACCCTCACAGAGCGTCGGCGCCTCCGGCCCGAGCTCATCGAACAGGTCACAGAGGGTGTGGCGTTCGTGTTGGGCGTCGGACTCAGGGGCCATGGGGGACGAGACTACGACCGGGGCCGGCGCCGCGCCCGGGTCCCGCGGAGACCGTGCAAAGGCCCGCCGTCCACCGTCGGAGGCCCTCGAGCCGGGAGGCGCTCAGGCCGAGTACTGCCGCCAGTAGGGCCGCTCGGCGTGGGCCTTCTCGACCAGGATGAAGACCGTGCCCCAGGGGTCGTGGAACCAGGTGGTCGAAAGCCCGGCCACCGACGCCACCCCGCCGGTCAGGAACGCCACCCCCCGTCTCTCGAACTCCCGTCGGGTGGCCTCGATGTCCTCGCAGACCAGCCCCACGTGGGTGAGTCCTACCCGGGTAACGGACGGGCGGCCCGCCGGGCCGTCGGCCACCTCGGCCCGGGGGTACTCGATGAGCTCGAGCACGTGGTCGTCGGCGCCGAGCCCCACGATGGCCGCCTTGATCACCACGGGGCTCCCGACCAGCTCCCCCATGTCCTGCTCGATGGCCTTGCCCGACATCTCGTAGGGCGGGGACAGCACCCGGAGCCCGAGGACCTCGGCGTACCAGCGGGTCGCCTCCTCCACGTCGGGGACACAGACGGCGGCGTGGGCGAATCCGGTGAGCATGGGGTGGAGCGTAGGTGCCGCGGCCGCCTCGGAGCCTCGTGGCCTAGTGTTCGGCCGACCAGCGCCGCACCGGTGGGACTTCCCGCCGGGTCGGACGGCCATGTGACCGCAACGACCGGAGGAGACGGCCGACCATGCCCTTTGTTCCCTACGACCGCCCGGTGCGGGCCGCCTTCGTCGGCCTCGGGCGCATCTACGACCTCAACATGCGCGCCTACCTCGACAATCCCGACGTCGAGGTGGTGGCCCTGGTGGATCCCAGCGAGGAGCGGCGGGTCCAGCGCCAGGCCGACTGGCCGTCGGCGCGGACGTTCGCCTCGGTGGCCGAACTGGCCGCCAGCGGCCTCGAGGTCGACGCCGTGGAGACGCTGCTGCCCGTCCCGCTGCACGTCGACGGGGTCATCGAGCTCCTCGGCCACGGCTGGCACGTCAACCTGCAGAAGCCGATGTGCAACGACCTGGCCAGCGCGGCCCGGATGCTGGAAGCTGCCCGGGCCCACGACCGCGTCCTGCGGGTCATGGAGAACTACATCTTCTACCAGCCGCTGGTCCGGCTCAAGGAACTGGTGGAGTCGGGGGCCATCGGGGACGTGAGCGGCTACCACATGAAGATGGTGGCCAGCGGACGGGGCGGGTGGGACGTGCCGGGCAGCAGCTACGAGTGGCAGTTCAAGCAGATGCGGGAGGGTCGGGGCATCCTGGTGTTCGACGACGGCTGGCACAAGCTGGCCACCGCCCTGTGGCTGTTCGGTCCCCTTCGGGAGGTGCGGGCCTGGGTGGGCGGGACCGAGGTGATGAAGGGCATCGAGATCGACGCCCCGACCACCCTGGTGTGGGAGCACGAGAGCGGGATACGGGGGGTGTGGGACATCACCCTGGCCCCCGACATGTATCTCCGCTCCGACTACTACACCAACGACGAGCGGTGGGAGGTCACCGGCCGTCGCGGCTTCGCCCGGGTCAACCGGTGCACCGGACGCGGCATCCAACAGCCGAGCCTCGAGGTCTACGCCGACGGGGAGATGCGGTCGTTCCACGCCCTCGACGACGACTGGGCCAGCAGCTTCCGGGACTCCGGTCGCCACTGGCTGCGCTGGCTCCACACCGGGGAGGGCCCCCTGCTGTGGAGCGGCGACGAGGCGGTATCGGTCCTCCGCTTCGCCCTGGCCGCCTACGCCAGCTGCGCGGCGGGCAGCACCGGGGTGAACCCCGCCGCGCTGGAGTAGCCGGCGCCCGACCTGCCCCGGCCTCCACCGGGCGCCGAGGTCACCCGACGCGGGGCGGATGCCAGACTGCTGACGTGACCCCCAGGAGCCCGTTCGAGGCTGCGGCACGGTGGCGCACCGTGCGACCGACCGTCGGTGGGCCGGTCACGGTGCTGACGGTCCTGGCCGTGGTGCTGGCCGGTTGCGGAGGCGCCGCCCCGCTCCGACGGTCGACGGCCACCGGCGTGGACCCGGCGGTCCGCCTGGCCCCGGCTCCGTCGACCACCTCCACCACCCTGCCCCCGGTGGCCCCGGTGGACTGGGCGCCGTGCGGCGCCCTCCAGTGCGGCTCGGTGACCGTGCCGCTCGACTACGACCGTCCCGCCGGTCCCACCATCCAGGTGGCGGTGGCCCGCCACCCGGCGGACATCCCGTCCGAGCGCATCGGGTCCATCGTCATCAATCCCGGCGGTCCGGGCGGCTCGGGTATCGACGACCTGCCCAACGAACTGTCGGTGCTCGGGCCCGGCCTGCTCGACCGCTTCGACATCGTCTCCTTCGATCCGCGCGGCGTGGAGCGGAGCAGCCCGGTGCGGTGCGCCGGTACCGGCGACGCGGCACCGGCCGGACCATTGATCGACCCGGTCCCGACCACGCCCGCCGCCCGTCAGGCCCTGCACCAGAACGACCTCCAGTTCGCCGCCCAGTGCCAGCACGACAGCGGTGGCGTCCTCCCCTACCTGGGCACCGTCGACACGGCCCGGGACCTCGACCGCATCCGGGCCGCGCTGGGCGACAGCCAGCTGACCTACATCGGCCACTCCTACGGGACCCTGCTCGGGGCCACCTATGCCGAGCTCTTCCCGACCCACGTGCGGGCCATGGTGCTGGACGGCGCCATCGATCCGGCCTTGAGCACCTCCCAGTACGCCACCGCTCAGGCCATGAGCCTCGAGTCCGCCCTCACCTCGTTCTTCGCCTGGTGCGCGGCCGACGCCGGTTGCCCGTGGCGGCCGGCCGGCGACCCGACCACGGCCCTGCTCGCCCTCATCGGCCACACCCAGACCCAGCCCCTTTCGACCTCCGGCGGGGGCACGGCGGGTCCGGGCGAGCTCTACAACGCCCTCCTGGCCGGGCTGGAGTCCCAGTCGTCGTGGCCGACCCTGGCCGGCGCGCTGGCCTCGGCGATGGCCGGCAACGGGTCGCCGGCGACGGCCATGTCCGTGCGCTACGAGACGGGCGGCTCGCCCAACGCCGCCGCGGCCGAGCAGGCCATCGACTGCCTCGACCACCCGGTCGACCGGAGTGCGGCGAGCTACCCGGCCCTGGCCGCCTCCCTCGGTCAGTCGGCCCCGGTCTTCGGCCCGCTGCTGGCGTGGGGCCTCCTCGGGTGCGCCACCTGGCCGGTCCTCCCGACCCGCACGCCGGCGCCGGCGTCGGACCCCGGTGCCCCGCCCATCCTCGTGGTGGGCACCACCGGCGACCCGGTCACGCCGTACGCCTGGGCCGTCGACCTGGCCCAGCAGCTGACCGGGGGCGTCCTTCTGACCTGGAAGGGCGCCAGCCATGTGGCCTCCTTCTACAGCCCCTGCGTGCGGGCGACCAGCCAGGCCTACCTGCTGGCCGGCACCCTGCCGGCGCCGGCCACCGTCTGCACCGACTGATCCCGGGGGGCTGAGTTTCTCGCCTTCCACCAGGACGTTTGCCAACCACGCCGGGAGTTGGTTCAATACAAGACGCCTTGGATCGTAATCATGCCCGGTCCAGCCGATTGTGTG
>DATCBL010000414.1:0-2087 GCA_036511875.1 Acidimicrobiales bacterium | reverse complement strand
CCCCGATCCGGATCCGGTCGACCCCGCCGAGGAGGGGGCGATCGACCCCGAGCACCGGCTCTACGAGCACATGTCCCTCCGGGGCCCGGCACTCATCGTCCTCGGTATCGCCGTGCTCATCGTGGTGGTGGGCGTCATCTCCTCTGCCCTGGCCTCGGGCGACACCACCACCCTGTCCATCCACAAGATCAAGATTCCCGACGGCACCGTCGTGCCCCTTACCCCGGCGTCGACGGCCATGCACTCCATCGTGAGCGCCGGGCAGCCGCCGGCCGACATCCTGGGCAATCTGGCCGTCCCGACCGACCACACCGTGGTGCGGACCACCAACATCGACCAGGGGGTCGGGCAGTTCGACCGGACCGTCGAGTTCCGGACCGGCCTCACCGCCGACCAGGTCGGGGACCTCTACCGCACCCTGCTCCCCCGGCTGGGCTGGAAGGTGACCGACCAGGGCAGCCCGGCCACCGGGTCGGCCACCGGGACCGTCATCCTGTTCAAAAAGGGCAGCGGCGACAGCTTCTACTGGGAGGTCGGGGCCACCGTGTCGCCGACCACATCCACCGGCTCCACCACGTTCTCGCTCGAGCTGTTGGAGGTCCCCGACGACAACTGATCGGTCCGCCCCACCGGGGGCGGGTCCGGGTCGTCGGCCTGGCGGAGCATCCAGGCCCACACGAACAGGTTGATCGGGTAGAGCAGGTAGCCGACCCGGGTGGCCGGGGCCAGCAGGATGGCGATGCTCATGACCCACCCCGACAGGCTGGCCGCGTCGGCGGCGCTCACTGGTGGGCGACGCCACAGCCGCCAGACGAGGAGCAGTCCGCCGACGATGACGACGGCGACCACGTAGGCCCGGTGGATGCCGGGCAGCGCGGCCACGAGTATGTGGCCGGGCAGTGCGCTGGCCGCCGGTGACGACACGCCGGCCAGCCCGAGCGGGAACCGGACCACGTTGTCGATGAAGGCCGAGGGGTTGGACAGGGCGACCGGCAGCACCACCGGGCCCATCACCGCCGCCACCCCGAGGGCGTACCAGCCCCTCGCCCGCCGTCGGCTGCGGTCGCTGGCCACCCACAGGGCCAACAGGACGAGGGGCCAGGCGGTGAACTTGAGCGAGGCCGCCGCCCCGAGCGCCAGCCCGGCGAGGAGCGGTCGTCGTCGCTGCAGGCCGACCAGGCCCAACAGCATGAGGGCCACCACCGGCATGTCGTCGCCCCCGGTGGCCAGGGGCAGGGCCGCGGTGGGCAGCACGGTCAGCACCTGGAGGGCCCGCACCCGGGCATCGGTGGTTGGGGCCAGGCGGCTCAAGGCCAACAGCGTGATCAGGCCGGTGAACACCAGGAACTGGATGCGGGCATCGGTCAGCCGGGCCTCCACCCTGCTCCCGGTGGAGAAGCCGAAGAGCACCATCCCCGGCAGATACGGGTAGTAGAGCTCGTAGATGGGCTCGGTGTGCTGGTGGATGAGGATGTGGCCGTTCTTGTCCACCACCCGGTAGGGGTCCTGGCCGTGGGCGGCCCGGTCGCCGGCCTGCTCGACCACCTGGACCTCGGGCTGGACGTGGAGGGCGGCGTTGCCCTCCGAGCGCCAGATGACTTCGAGGGCCAACGGGACGATGGTGGCCCCGAACAGCACGATCACAAAGGCGGCCACCCGGGCCACCCGCCAGCGTCGACGCGTGGTCACCGGGCCCGACTTCGACCGCCGGGCGCGCCACCAGGCCACCGCGATCATGAGCACGGCGGCGGCCGCGTAGGGGCCGACAGCCATCTGGCCCCACTGGCGGTAGAGGGGGATCCCCATGGCCAGCGCGGCGACGCCGGCGAAGAGCGCGGAGCACGAGTAGAGGAAGGCGTCCCGACCCTCGGGGGAGAGCGACTGGAGGAACTCGAGAGTCCGGCGGGCCCCGGTCGGGTAGCCCGACCACCGCACACCCTCGGTGGGCGACGGCCACAGCCAGTGCATCCGCGGGTGGTCGGTCGGCACGGTCGAGGGTACCACCGGTGCCGTCCGGCCCGGCTCAGCCATCGGCGTCGTCGGTGAACAGGGAGCGGTAGAACTCGAGCTCGGCGCCGAGGCTCTCC
>DATCBL010000413.1:0-3526 GCA_036511875.1 Acidimicrobiales bacterium | reverse complement strand
GGGCCGCCCCGTCCACCAGGGAGGGAGGCAGGAGCCCGAGCGTCGACCCGGCCCAGCGGCGGACCGGGTCGGGCAGCGGGGCGCTCCGTCGCCAGATTCGCTCGAGCCAGGCGTGGCGGTTGTAGCCGGCGAACAGCTCGTCCCCGCCGTCGCCGGAAAGGGCCACGGTGACCTCGGACCGGGCCAGCCGGCTGACCAGGTGCATGGGAATTTCCGAGATGTCACCGAACGGCTCGTCCCAGATGTCCGGGAGTCGGGGGATGACGTCGCAGGCATCGCCGCCGCTGACCTCGAGGGGGGTGTGATCGGTCCCGAGGTGGGCGGCGACGGCGGCGGCCTCCGCCGACTCGTCGAAGGCTCGGTTCTCGAATCCCACCGTGAAGGTCCGCACCGGCTGGGCGCTGTGCTGCTGCATCAACGCCACCACCACGCTGGAGTCGACGCCTCCGGAGAGGAACGCGCCGACGGGAACGTCGGCCACCATCCGAGCCGCCACCGAGCCGGACAGGACGGCCTCCAGCCGATCGGCCAGATGCTCCGGGGCATCGCCCAGGGGCCGCTCACGGGCCTCCTCCACCGCCCGCCGGGCCGACCAGTAGGCGCGGGCCGAAGGGAGCGCGCCGGGTCGGGCGTCGAGACCCACCGTGACCAGTTGCCCGGGCAGGAGCTTGGCCACGCGGGAGTAGATGGTGCGGGGGGCCGGAACGCAGTTGTGGCGAAGGTAGAGGGCCACCGCGTCGCGATCGATGTCGGCGTCGAACCCGGGGAGCCGGCGGAGGGCTTTCAGCTCTGAGCCGAAGGCCAGGGACCGGCCCACCCAGCCGTAGTAAAGGGGCTTCTCTCCGAAGCGGTCCCGCACCAGGTGGAGCTGCTGGTCCTTCCGGTCCCACAGGGCCAGGGCGAACATGCCCTCCCAGTACTCGAGGGCGGCGTCCAGGCCCCAGTGCTGGACCGTGGCCACCAGTACCTCGGTGTCCGACCCGCCACGGAAGGCCGCGCCCTCACCCACCAGCCGATGGCGCAGCTCACGGTGGTTGTAGAGCTCGCCGTTGTAGCTGACCACCCACCGGCCGTCGGCCGAGACCATGGGCTGGGCGCCCTCGGGGCCCAGCTCGACCACCGACAGCCGGCGGTGTCCGAGGGCCACCCCGTGCTCGGCGTCGACCCAGATCCCGCTGTCGTCGGGTCCCCGATGGACGAGGGCGGACGCCATCTCGCCCACATGACGCCGGAGCACCTGGTCGGTGGTCACCCGTCCCGGGTCGAAGAGGCCGGCGATGCCGCACATCAGCTCAGGCCACCGGCAGATCGGGCCACCGGGAGGACACCCGGCGACGTGGCGTCCCACCCCCAGGCTCGACCATGACGCGATCATCGGCGGTGCCGGGGGTGGTGTCAAGAACGACGCACCGGGCGGGGTGAACCCGAGCCAGGGCACCCTCCGCCACTGCAGTTGTGGCCGGGAGGGACCTGTGGCAACCTGCGGCGTGCCCGCTCGGCTCGACTCGTGAGCATCACCGACCACCTCCGCCGAGGGTTCCTCCACCTTCCCCCCGGGGTCCGACGCCGCGTCCTGCACGGCATGGGCCGGTACGCCCCCTGGGAGGAGGGGTTCGACTTCACGCCGCCGCCGGTCGCCCCCGGGGAGAAGACCGGGCCGCCCGACTTCGTCGGGATCGGCGTCCAGAAGGCCGGGACCACCTGGTGGTTCGAGCTGGTGCTCACCCATCCCGAGGTCTCGAGCCGCCGGGGGATGCACAAGGAGCGCCACTTCTTCGACCGCTTCGGAGCCCGGCCCATGCAACCACCGGACGTCGCGCAGTACCACGGATGGTTTCCGAGGCGGACGGGCACCATCACCGGGGAGTGGACACCCGACTACATGGCCTACCCCTGGGTTCCGCCCCTCCTGAAGCGGGCCGCGCCCGAGGCCCGACTCCTCGTCCTGCTGAGGGACCCGGTCGAGCGCTTCCGCTCCGGTCTGGCTCACGAAGAACGCGCCGGGATGGCCCGGGACGCCAGGGTGATCGCCGACGCCGTCCAGCGCGGCTTCTACCACCGCGCCCTCGACGAATGGCTGGTCCACTTCGACGCCGAACAGCTGTTGGTCCTGCAGTTCGAGCGCTGCGTGGCCGATCCCTCCACCCAGTTGGACCGGACCCTGCACCACCTCGGACTGGACAGGCCCCCGAACATGGCGGCCGAGGTGGGCCGCCCGCCGACGGTGGACACCCGGCCCCCCCTGGAGGAGGACGTGAGGAACCAGCTGGTCGAGCTCTACGCCCCCGACGTGGCCGCCCTGGCCGCCCGTGTGCCCGATCTCGATCTGACCCGGTGGCCCAACTTTGCCTACCTGGCCACCGGGAACGACCCTCCGGCGGTCGAGTCTCCCTCGGGGTCGAACTCCCCGACCCGGCGCAGGTAGCGGGGGTTCTCCCCCATCCGGCCCCGGACACCGTCCCACAGGCCGTGCAGGATGGCCGACCGTTCGGGCCCGCTGCGAGCCTTCTGGAGCTGCCGCGCCGAGTAGGCCAGGTGCCAGGCGTACCAGTTGGGTCGACCGTGCCGCCGGGCCAGGGCGAACGAGTTGCGGGCGTGGTAGTAGGCCCGCCAGGCCTCGGCGGCATCGTTGGGGCGTTGGTCGCGCAGGGCCGACTCCCGACCGGCGGGCGTCTGGGTCTCGGCCACCTGGCGGGCGGCGACGTCATCGACCAGCAGTGCGAATCCGGCCTCGCGGATGCGGCAGAAGTAGTCGAAGTCCTCGAGCCCGAAGAACCAGGTGGGATCGGGGAGGATCCCCGCCTCCACCACCGCTCGCGAGATGAGGGTGGCCCCCCAGCAGGTGACGTCGACCGGGGTCAGGCCATGGGGTGACCCCGGGGGCGGGACGAGGTTCACCGTGTGGGCGCCCCGTCCGACGAACATCCTGCCGTAGGCGGTCACCGCTCCGATCGGAGGGCCGCCGGGGCCGGCCGCCCCGATGCGCCCCATCACATCGGCCAGGCGGGGAGCGGGCAGGGCGAACAGGCCCACGTCATCCTCGCAGAGGTAGGCCCACTCCGTGCCCGGGTCCGAAAACGCTTCGACCAGGCCGGCCCGGAACCCTCCGGCCGGGCCGACATTCCGGTCCAGCCGCACCATCCGGACCTCGGATTCGAGCGCCGGGTCGTCGAGGCCACCCACTCCGTTGACCACCACCACGATCCGGTCCGGCGCCAGGCCCTCTCCGTCGAGCAACGAGCGGGTGACGTTGCCGGCCAGTCCCGGTCGCATGTGGGTGAGGACCACCGCGGTCACGCCATCGGGAGCCGACGGGGCGCGTCCGCCATCTCGGCTCGAGCCTGGACCGGCGTTCATCGTGGCGTCACGAAGGTAGGCTAATGCCGGTGGGCCGGGGGCAACAATGTCGTGTCGTGCGAACACCCGGCCGTTCCGACCGAGACGGGGAGGCACGGGTCGTGAGCGGTAGGCGGGCGTGCGCCGACGATCGCCCGCGTGGCTCGACGAGCTGGTGGTCACCGTCGTG
>DATCBL010000412.1:0-2836 GCA_036511875.1 Acidimicrobiales bacterium | reverse complement strand
TGGCCCATCCCGAGCTCGAGCTGGTCGGTTGCTGGGTCCACGGCCCCGACAAGGTCGGGCGGGACGTGGGCGAGCTCTGTGGGATGGAGCCGCTGGGCGTCACCGCCACCGACGACGTCGACCGACTGGTGGCCCTCGACGCCGACTGCGTCATCTACTCCCCGATCATGGCCGATCCGGCCGTCGTGGCCCGGCTCCTGTCCTCCGGGAAGAATGTCGTCACCCCCCTCAACTGGTTCTTCGCCCAGGGTCGCGACGAGTCCCTCATCGAGAGCGCCTGCCGTCAGGGGAACTCGACGGTCCACGGCACCGGGATCCACCCCGGGGGCATCACCGAGCGGTTCCCGTTGATGGTCTCGGCCCTCTCCCAGTCGATCACCCACGTCCGGGCCGAGGAGTTCTCCGACATCCGGAGCTACGGAGCCCCCGGGGTGGTGGGCGACATCATGCTCTTCGGCAAGACGCCCGAGGAGGCCAGCTCCAGCCTCATGCCGGCCATCCTCGGAGACGGGTTCGGCCAGTCCATCGCCATGCTCGGACACGCCCTGGGCTTCGGGCTCGACCCCCGGCCCACGGTCAGCCACGAGGTGGCCGTGGCCACGGCACCCATCGACTCCCCGGTCGGACCCATCCGGCCCGGGGCCATCGCCGCCCAGAAGTTCTGCTGGGAGGCCACCGTGCGGGGGGCGCCAGTCATCACCGTCCGGACCAACTGGTTCATGGGCGACCAGCACCTCGACCCCGCCTGGACCTTCGGCCCCGAGGGCGAGCGCTTCGAGGTGGCGGTGACCGGGGACCCTTCCAGCCAGGTGACCTTCCGGGGCTGGCACCCGGCCTCGATCGAGATCGGGCTGGACCGCAACCCGGGGATCGTGGCCACGGCCACCCACTGCGTGAGCGCGGTGCCGGCGGTGGTCGGCGCCGAACCGGGCATCCGGAGCTACCTCGACCTCCCTCTCTATTCGGGTCGGGCCGCCCCCCACCTTCGCTGAGGCGGTGCACCCCCGGTGCCGAGGGACGACCGGTCCGCCCGCCGGGTCGTGACGGTCAGGGCAGGATGGGGCGGATCCGATCCTCCAGGAAGGACACCACCGCTTCGGAGAACACGTCGTTGCGGTCACCGGCGATCATGTGGGCCGCCCCGTCCACCTCCACCACGGTGGCGCCGGGGATACGGGCCAGCAGGTCGTCGACGCCCTCTTGCGTGACCACGTCGCTCAGGAGGCCGCGGACCAGCATGGTGGGCACATGGATGTTGCTCATGGCCACGTCGAGCAGGCCGACCAGGCGGTCGGGCACCACCTCGGTCCGGTCCTGGAAGATGACCTTGGGGTCCCAGTGCCAGTACCACCGGCCATCCCGTTGGCGCAGGACCTTCATCAGGCCGGCCGGGTTGACCGAACGGGTGCGGTTGGGGGTGTAGGCGGCGATGGCCGACGCCGCGTCCTCCAGCGTGTCGAACCCGTCGACGCCCGACTGCATGAACTCGGCAATGCGCCGGATCCCCTCGGCGTTGGTCTTGGGGGTGATGTCCACCAGCACCAGGCCGCAGGAGACGACCCGGTCGCTGGTTCCCTCGGCCAGCATGGCCGACATCCCACCGAGAGAGGCACCGACCAGTACCGGCGGTCGGCCCAGGGTGTCGACGACGGCCACGCAGTCGGCGCAGAAGGCGGTGAAAGAGTAGTCGCCGTTGGGGGCCCAATCGCTCTCGCCGTGGCCCCGGAGGTCGAGGGCGATGGTCCGCCAGCCCTGTCGGGCCACGGTCTCGGCGGTCTTGCCCCAGGCGTGACGGGTCTGCCCGCCTCCGTGGAGGAAGAGCACGGGCCACGCCTCGGGGTCGCCGCGCACGTCGGCCACCAGGTGCACACCCTCGAAGCCGTCGAAGACCACCCGTTCGGGATCCATGCCGCCATGGTCACATAGGTCGGGCCCAAGGGGGAGACCCGGGGTGGTCCCATCGGATACCGTCGTGTCGGTAGCGGGAGTTCGGACGATCCGGTCCCCGCTCCCCGAACCTGGGAGGGACCATGGAGGTCGAACGTGCCCGAGCGCTGCTGGACGAGGAGCGCGGCCGCGTGGAGCGGCTGCTCCGGGAGATCGTCTCCGCCGGTCGGGACGACCGGGCCGGGGCCAGCCAGGACGGCGACATGGCCGATCCGGCCGAGCCCCTGACCGCCGAGGAGGGCGACGACGCCGTGGCGGCCGGGCTCCGTCAGCGCCTGGCCGCCATCGAGCGGGCCGAGCAGCGGATCGAGGAGGGGACCTACGGCCGGTCCGTACGCAGCGGCGTGACCCTGCCCGACGAACGGCTCGAGGCCGATCCGACCGCGGAGCTCACCGTGGAAGAGGCTCGGGCCACCTGAGGTCCGGCCACCCCTCGGCGGCCACCGACCGAACCCCGGGCCCGAGCCGACCCGAGAGAGTCAACGGATCCAGGCGGGACGGGCCGCGGGCGTGAGCTTGGCCCTCACTTTCGGCGCCTACGCCCTCGGCGCGCTCATCGGCCTGGTCGTCCACCGGGGCGGGCCCCGCCTCCGGAAAGGCTGGCCGGTCTACCTGCGCATCCAGCTGGTGGCCACCGCCGCCCTGCTCGGCCTGTTCTCGGCGTGGCGGCTTACCGCGCCCCGCCAGGTGGTGGCCCCCATCGTCATCGCCGGAGTCGGCGGGGTGCTGCTCGGTACGTCCTACCTGGTGCGGGGCGGGCACAGCACCGGACTGTCCCAGCTCGAGGGGTGGGCGGCCTTCCCCAACTCCACCTTCTGGGTACTCCCCATCGGCGGGGCCCTGGTCGGCCCGGCGGCCAGCGTGGTGGCGGGGCTGACCAACGCCGCCT
>DATCBL010000411.1:0-5885 GCA_036511875.1 Acidimicrobiales bacterium | reverse complement strand
GGCGTCGTCGGGCGCGGCCCCGTCGTCCTCTCGTCGCGGCCGGAGCGGACGCCCCGGCACCGGTGGCCACGCCGGGGGCGCACACGACCAGCACCGCAGCGGCCCGGTCGGGGCCAAGCGGGGTTCCGGTGGAGGCTCGCGGGGCCGCTGAGGCCACCGGACCGGTGGTTCCCGCTCCTCGTGGGGCGCGGGTGGCCGGTAGTCTCATCGCCATGGCCTCCGACACCAAGCCCTCAGTCACCATCCCCGACGGACCACCTCCCGGTGACCTGGTCATCGAGGACCTCGAGATCGGGGACGGGGCCGAAGCGGTGGTCGGCGAACCGGTCAACGTCCACTACGTCGGGGTGTCGTGGTCCAGTGGTGAGGAGTTCGACTCCTCCTGGAACCGCAGCCAGCTCTTCACCTTCCCTCTCGGGGCGGGACACGTGATCCCCGGATGGGACCAGGGCGTGGCCGGCATGAAGGTCGGTGGACGCCGTCGGCTGACCATCCCTCCCCACCTCGGCTACGGGTCGCAGGGGGCCGGGGGAGTGATCGGCCCCAACGAGACCCTGGTCTTCGTGGTCGACCTGCACGACGTCGGCTGAGCGTGGTCCCACCCTGGCGGTGAGCGGAGAGTCCCGGACGGCCCGAGCCCGGGCGCGGCGGCGGGTTGGATCAGCGGAACAGGTCTTCGTCCGGCGGACGGACGATCTCGTCAGCCACTGAACCGGGCCGGAGCCAGCGCGGGTCCAGGCCCCGCACCACGGCGGCAGGCACCCCCCGGTCCTTCCCCATCACCAGGTCGGCGGCGCCGGCCAACTCGTCGACCACGCAGACCTCGGTGGCCTCCAGGATCCGCCCGTTGGCATCGGCGGTCCCGCGCAGGTCCACGATGCCGGCGATGCCGGCGATGCCGATGGCCACGTCGGTGACGCCGCGACGCCACGTGCGGCCGAACGTGTCCGAGATGATCACCCCCACCGACACCCCGTGCCGGTGCTCGAAGGCCTCGCGGATGCGGCGCGCCGACCGGTCCGGGTCCACCGGGAGCAGCGCGGCGGTGCCCGCCTCGACGTTGGACAGGTCGACGCCGGCATTGGCGCAGATGAACCCGTGGCGGGTCTCGGTGATCAACAAGTCGTCCCGGCGCCGCAGGATCCGAACCGATTCCGCCTCGACCAACTCCCGCTTGGCCGCCGGATCGTCGGCGTCGATGGTGACGACCCGACCCTCAGCCTTGGACACCACCTTCTGGGTCACCACCACCACGTCCCCGTCCGACAAGCCCCGGGGCAGCAACTCCTGGTGCCCGGCCGAGGGGAGCAGCAGGCCGGCCAGGATGGCGGCCAGGTCGTCCCCGGCCCTGACCTCGCCTATCCCGGTCACCGGATGGACCGAGAGTCCCCCCGACGGCGGACCGAGGTCCGATCCGGGGCCGACCGGCCCGACCGGCTCAGGCGACGACATCGAGGACCGCCCGGGACAGGGCCGCGGCGCGGTCCACGGAGGACATGACGGTGGGAGCCACCACGCAGCGGACCCCCTCGGCCTCCACCGCCCGGGCCAGGTCGGCGTCGGCCTCGTCGATGACCAGCGTCCCCATCCATGCGGCGTACCACTGCGCCACGCCCACCACCGAGGACTCGAATCCCATCTCGCGCAACAAGCGGTCGGCCGGACCCTTGAGGGCGGCACCGGCGATGATCGGGGAGACCCCGACGATCCGATCCCTGGCCTTCTCCAGCTGCTCCTGCAGGCCGGGCACGGCCAGCAGCGGGCCGATGGAGACCACCGGGTTGGACGGGCACACCACGATGGAGTCGGCGGCCTGCAGGGCCTCGAGCACCCCGGGCCCCGGCCGGGCCTGCTCGGCCCCTTCGAACCGGACCCCGGACACCGGGACGTCGTGGCGCAGCTGCACGAAGTACTCCTGGAATCCGACCTCGGGTCCGTCGACCAGCTGCAGGCGGGTGCGGAGGGGGTCGTCGGTCACCGGGACCAGGCGGATGCCCAGCCCCCACGAGCGGGCCAGCTCCGCGGTGACCACTCCCAAGGTGGCCCCCTCGCTGAGCCGCTGGGTCCGAAAGCAGTGGGTGGCCAGGTCCTGGTCACCGAGGTTGAACCAGGTGACCCCGCCCAGCCGGCGCAGCGATTCCATGACCCGCCAGGTCTCGCCGGCCAGGCCCCAGCCCGTCTCGGTGTTGATGGCGTCGGCCAGCGTGTACATCACCGTGTCCAGGTCCGGCGCGATGTGGAGTCCGTGCAGGACGGTGTCGTCGCCGGTGTTGACGATGGCGGTGATGTCCTCGGGCGGGACCACCTCCACCATCCCCCGCAGCAGCCGGGCCGCCCCCACCCCTCCGGCCAGGGCCGCGATCATCGGGCCCGGCCCCGAGGTCCGACCGCCGGGGCCAGGGCGATCGCCCGCGCCCCCACACACTGTGCTCGAGGAGGGTGGACCATCGGCGCAGGCTACCCGGCGACCGTGTCCGCCCCGACCAGGCCGGCGTCGGCCCCGACCGGGCCCAGGCCCGCTCCCGTCCCGACCGGCCCACGCGGCACGGGGCCCGACTCGCCATGTGCAAGGCTCCGTCGGTGACGCCGGAGCGACCTGCTACCTCCGACCCGGACCAGTTGTCGGTCGGGTTCGAGGCCACTGCGCTCCTCGGCCGACCGACAGGGGTCGGTGCCTTCTGTGCCGGCGCCCTCACCGGCCTCTCCGGTCTGCCGTCGGTGGGTGTCTCGGCCTTCGCCATCAGCTGGCGCCGACGCCACCAGTTGGCCGCACTGGTGCCGTCGGGCATCTCCATCCGACAGCGGGCCATGCCGGCGCGGCCCCTCCACGCGGCCTGGGCTCGCTCGTCGGTCCCCCCGGTGGAGTGGTTCATCGGCCACCACGACGTCGTCCACGGCACCAACTTCGTCGTCCCGCCGGCCCGGTCGGCCGTCCGGGTGGCGACGGTGCACGACCTCACCGTGGTGCTCTACCCCGAACTGTGCGACCCGCCCACGCTGCTGTTCCCCGGCCTCATCCGTCGGGCGGTCGCCGAGGGGGCGTGGATCCACACCCCGTCCCGGTTCATCGCCGACCAGGTGGTCGAGGAGTTCTCGGTCGCTCCTGACCGGGTACGCGCCGTGCACCACGGGATACCCCTCCCACCCCCGCACGGCGGGGACCGGGGCGGACCGCCGATCCCACTGCCCGAGGGGTGCGACCGCTACGTGCTGGCCATCGGGACCGTCGAGCCGCGGAAGGACTACCCCCTGCTGGTCTCGGCCTTCGGGGCGGTGGCGGCCACCCATCCCGAGGTGGCCCTGGTGGTGGTGGGCGCCGACGGATGGGGTGCCGAGCGCTTCGCCGCGGCCGTCGAGGGGTCCCCGTGGCGGTCGAGGATCGTGCGGGCCGGCTACCTCGACGATGCGACGCTCGCCGCCACGTTGCGCCACGCCTCGGTGCTGGCCTACCCCTCCCGATACGAGGGCTTCGGCTTCCCTCCCCTCCAGGCCATGGCGGCCGGCGTGCCCGTGGTGGCCACCGCGGCCGGTGCCGTGCCCGAAGTGGTGGGTGACGGGGCCGCGTTGGTCGACCCGGGCGACGGCGACGGGCTGGCCGCGGCCATCAGCCGCCTGCTCGACGGCGGGTCCGAGGTCGAGGAGCAGGTGGCCCGAGGCCTCCGACGGAGCGCCGAGTTCACCTGGGAGGCCTGCGCCACCGGGCTGGCCGGCCTCTACCGGGACGCCTGCTCGGACCGCGGTCAGGTCCCGGGTCGGGGTCCGCTGGCCCCGCCCGCCGGCGATGGCCGGTCGCCGTCGCCCGGCGCCCCGGCCGCCGGCCCCGGGCCGGAGGGGAGCGGGCCGTGAGCCGACTGCGCCTCCTGCTGATGGCCGAGCAGCTGCGGAGACCGGCCCCGGGAGGGATCGGCACCTATGTCCGGGGCCTCATCCAGGGCCTCGACGATCTCGGGCCAGACGAGCGGCCCGGGATCACCTTGGTGGCCAGCCGCCGGAGGCCGGGGTCGGGGGAGCCCGATCCCCTGGCCCAGCTGGGCTATCCGTTGCACGCCTACCCCCTGCCCGGGCCGGTGCTCACCCGGGCTTGGGACCACGGCCTGCTGCGGGGATCGGGCCGCGTCGACGTGGTCCAGGCCACCTCGCTCTCGACCATGGAGCCGGGCCGCGCCGCCTTGGTGACGACGGTGCACGACCTCCTCTGGCGCCGGGTGCCCGAGGCCTACCCGCCCCGCGGCCGGCAGTGGCACGAAACGGCCCTGCGTCGTGCCCTCCGGCGGTCCGACCGGTTCATCGTGCCGGCCGACGTGGTGGCGGCGGACCTGGTCGCGGCCGGCGCCGCCCCGGAGGCCATCGACGTCATCCCCATGGGGTCGGACCACTTGCCGCCCCCCGATCTGGAGGCGGCCCGGGCCCTGTTGTCCACCATGGGCGTGGACGGGCCCTTCCTTTTGAGCGTGGGGACCATGGAACCCCGCAAGAACCTTCCCCGGCTGGTCCAGGCGTACGAGCGCATCCGGGCGTCGCTTCCGGAGCCCTGGCCGTTGGTGCTGGTCGGGCCCAGCGGATGGGGGGAGCGGGTGAGGCCCGCCACCGGGGTGGTCCTGGCCGGACCGGTCTCCTCCTCGGAGCTCTCCGCCCTCTACGCCCTGTCCCGGCTGCTGGTCTACGTCCCCCTGGTGGAGGGCTTCGGCCTGCCCCCGGTGGAAGCGATGGCGGTCGGCACGCCGGTGGTGGCCAGTCCGCTGCCCAGCACCGCGGGGGCCGCCTACGAGGTCGATCCCCTCGACACCGACTCCATCGCCGACGGGCTCCTGACCGTGGCGACCGGCGGGGACCAGCGGGCCCGGCTCGAGCACCTGGGCCGGAGGCGCTCGTCCGAGCTGCGCTGGGCAGGCATCGCCCGCCGGCACCTGGCCGTCTGGGAGCGGTCCCGGCCGTCGACCGTCGGGAGCCGAGGTGGCTGAGCCCCTCCGGCTGTCCCTCGACGTCTCGGCCGTGCCGGCCCGGGCCGTCGGCGCCGGCCAGTACACGGTGCAGCTGGCCCGGGCCCTGGCCCCCCGGGCCGATGTCGACCTCACCCTGTTCGGCCGGCGGGACGACGCCGGCCGCTGGGCGGGACTGGCCCCTCGGTCCCGTCTGGTCAGCCGCGCTCCGGCCGCCCGGCCCCTCCGCCTGGCCTGGGAGCAGGTTCGGTTGCCCGGGCTGCTGGACCGGTACGGCGTGGCCGTGCACCACGGCCCGCACTACACGATGCCCCACCGGAGCAGGGTCCCCACCGTGGTGACCATCCACGATCTCAGCTTCTTCGTATCACCCGAGTGGCACGAGCGCAGCAAGGTCGTGCTCTTCCGTCGGGCCATCGCCTTCGCGGCCCGCCGCGCCGCGGCAGTGGTCTGCCCGAGCCGGGCCACCGCGGACGAGCTGACCCGCTGGTGCCGGGTCGAGGCCGAGGTCTTCGTGGCCCCCCACGGCGTGGACACCGAGCGGTTCCGGCCCGAGGAGCCCCATCCCGGAGCGGATGCCGCCGCCCTGGCCGCGGTGGACCATCGGCTGGCCGGCGGGCGGCCCTACCTCCTGTTCGTGGGCACCCTCGAGCCTCGCAAGGACGTTCCCACCCTGGTCCGGGCCTTCGCCCAGGTGTCCGACGGTCATCCCGACGCCCTGTTGGTGCTGGCCGGCGGCGCCGGTTGGGGCGTCGACCCGGTCGAACAGGCCATCGCCTCCACCGGGGTGGGATCGCGCATCGTGCGCACCGGCTACGTGCCCGACGAGGTGGTGCCGGCCCTCCTCCGCTCGGCGGTGGCCGCGGTGTACCCGTCCCTGTACGAGGGGTTCGGCCTCCCGGCCCTCGAGGCCCTGGCCTGCGGGGTGCCCCTGGTGACCACCTC
>DATCBL010000410.1:0-9225 GCA_036511875.1 Acidimicrobiales bacterium | reverse complement strand
GCTGATCTGCTCCAGTCGTCGGTAGTCGAAGACGGCCATCACCACCATCACCACCACCCCGATGACCAGAAAGACGGCCTGGCGCTTCAGGAAGTACCGGGGGTCCTCGCCGAGCAGGGCCAGCTTCCCCTTGGTGGCCGTGTACACCGTGACCACCCCGATCATGCCGAGGAGGACGGAGCAGCCCACCAGGACCACGTCGAACCGGGCCCCGAGGGTCCGGGTCCGAGGCCGGGCGGCGACGGCGGCAGGAGCGTAGTTCACCAAAGGACTCTGGCCGGCAAGGCTACTCCCCTGCTCGGACGGCCTCCCCTCACCCCGGCCCGGCCCCCCCGACCGCCCTCCACATGGCCTCGACAGGGGCATCGAGGCCGGTCCACGACTCCAGCTGGAGGGCGGCCTGGTGGACCAGCATCCCGAGCCCGTTGGACACCGTCACCCCGACCGCCCGGGCCGCCAGCATCCAGGGCGTCTCGGCCGGGTGGTAGACGAGGTCCACCACCACCTGGCCGGCGTGGAGCAGCGAGGGATCGATCGGCCAGTTCCCCGGCCCCGAACCGGTCGCCTGTCCCACCCCGGCCATGCCCACGGGAGTGGCGTTCACCACCAGGTCGCACGACGGGGCATCCTCGGGCGTCCCGACCCGCCCCACCGCGCTGACCAGGGACAGCGCGGAGGCCGCCCGTCCGGCGTTGCGGTTGACCACCACGATCTCGGCGGCCCCGGCATCGGCCAGGGCGGCCAGGACGGCCCGGGCCGCGCCGCCGGCCCCCACCACCAGGCAGCGACACCCGGCGGGGTCGAAGCGGTCCCGCCGGCGGAGGGCGGCCAGCAGACCGGGGCCGTCGGTGTTCTCACCGCGCCACTGCCCCTCCTCTTCGATCACGCAGTTGACCGCCTCGAGCCGGGCGGCCAGGGGGGAGAGCCGGGTCAGGTGACGGGCCGCCTCGGCCTTGTGGGGCATGGTCACCGACAGGCCGCGGATGCCGAGGGACCGCGCCCCGTCGAGGGCGTCGGCGGTCCGGCCGGCCGCCGCCGGGAAGGCCACCGACACCCAGTCCAGGCCCAGCTCGGCGAAGGCCGTGTTATGGAGCAGGGGGGAGAGCGAGTGGTCCACCGGGTCACCGATCACGCCGACCACCGTGGTGGCCGCGGACAGGCGGGGCGCGACGGAGGACCCCTCCACCGGAACGGCCGGGCCCGGGTCGGTCACCCGAGCCCCCGCGATTTGGCCAGCGCCTCGTTGGCCTGCTGCTGGGGGAAGGTGGTGGCGAACGCCTCGGTGCCGTCCTGCTCGACCACTACGAAGTACAGCCACGACCCGCTGGGGGGGTCGAGGGTGGCCTCCAGGGCGGCCTGGGACGGGAAGCAGATCGGGGTCGGGGTCAGCCCCTTGTTCAGATAGGTGTTGTACGGGGTCTGGAGGGCCAGGTCGGTCGAGGTCACCGGCCCGCCGTCGCGGCCCTCGGAGTACAGGACGGTGGAGTCCATCTGGAGGGGCATGTCCCGGGCCAGCCGGTTGAGGATCACCCGGGCCACCGGGCCCAGGTTCTTCTGGATGACCCCCTCCTTCTCCACGATGGAGGCCGCGGTGATCACCTGGTACGGGGTCATCCCCAGCCGGACCGCTCCGGCCTGGAGGCCCACCCGGTCGGCCAGGCGGTCGAACCGGTCCACCATGGCGTGGAGCAGGGTGGCGTCGGTCTCCCCGGGCACCACCACGTACACCCCGGTGCCCAGCAGCCCGTCCAGGTTGGTGGATCCGGCCGGCTGCCACGGGGACCGCACCGCGCCACCGTCGGCGACGGCGGCGAAGTCGGCCCGGGAGTGCCCGGGCAGCTGCCCGACCCGGGTGGCCACCTCGGCCACGGTGAAGCCGGGCGGGATGTCCAGCGGGAAGACGTTGGGGCCGGCGGCGATCACCTGGTCGACGGTGCCGAAGCTGCTGTGCTGGCGGAAGGCGTAGGAGCCCTGGAGCACCGAGGGAAACCCGTGGAACTGGCTCCAGATGCGATAGGCCAGGGAGCTCCCGATGACCCCCTTGGCCTCCAGCGTGGCCGCCAGCTGGCTGGCCCCGGTGCCGGGGCCGACGGTGGCCACGACCTGGGGACCCGGGGCCCCACCAGCGGCCTCGTGCTGCACCCACAGCGTGCCCCCCACCAGCACCGCCGCCACCACGACCACGGCGACCAGCACCACGGTGCGCACCGGGTGGCCGCTCCGTCGGCCGGCCCGGCCCCGGGGCCGGGGCGGGCGGGGTCCCTCGTCGGGGGGGCCGTAGGGGTCGCCGTCGTCTTCCGGCACCGGGACGGGTCCGGCCCCGTCCTCCGGCCCCCCGGGACGGCCGGGCCCCGGCCCGGTCACCGTGGTCCCCGGGCCGAGTCGAGCCACGCCGACAGCATCACGGTGGCCGCGGCCTGGTCCACCACCTGGCGGCGCCGGCGGCCCCCGGCCCCGCCGGCGGCCAGGGCCTGGTGGGCCGAGACGGTGGTGAGTCGCTCGTCGAACAGCTCCACGGCGATCTGGTGGGGGGCCAAGAGGGCCTCGAGGGCCTCGGCCTCCCGGGCCGCCCCGTCGGCGGCCCGGCCCCGGGACCCGTCGAGGGACAGGGGCAGGCCCACCACCACCACGACCGCCTGCTCCTCGAGGATCAGGTCGACCAGCGCCCGGCGGTCACGCTCGGCGTCTCCGGAGCGGACCAGGGTGGTGCGAGGCAGCGCCATGGTCCCGGCCGAGTCGGTCACCGCGATCCCGATCCGTCGCGAGCCCAGGTCGATGCCGACAGCCCGACCCGGAGGGGTCGGCTCGGCGGCCGTCATGAAGGGTCAGTCACCACGGAGAACCCGTCGGGCCTCGTCGAGGGCCCGGTCGACCCCGCCCGGGTCCTTGCCCCCGGCCACGGCCATCTCCGGTGATCCCCCACCGCCGCCCCCGAGGAAGGGGGCGATCTGCTTGACCAGCTCACCGGCGTGCACCGGATGGTCGGCGGTCCGGTCGGCCGACACGGCCACCGATGCCTTGGCGCCGTCGGGACTACCCCCGAGGACCACCGCCCGGAGCCCGGCCACGCTCCGGGTCGTCTGGGCCAGGTCCCGCAGGGCCTCGGGCCCCAGGCCGTCACGGCGGGCCACCACCACCCCGTCGACCGACTCGCCGGCCAGGGCGGAGGCCTCGGACTGCAGCTGGCGGCTGCGAGCCTGTTCGAGCGACCGCTCGGCGGCGCGCTGGCGCTCCAGGAGCCGGTCGATGGCCTCGAGGACGTGCTCGGGCTCGGTGCGGAGCAAGGTGGCCGCCTCGGTCAGCAGGCCCTCCCGCTCCACGATCCGGTCGAAGGCGCCGGTGCCGGTGACGGCGAACAGCCGGCGGACGTTCGAGCCGATGGACGATTCGGAGGTGATGGTGATCGGGCCGATCATGCCCAGAGCGCCGACGTGGGTCCCGCCGCACAGCTCGATGGAGTGGGGGCCGGCCCGGACCACCCGGACGAACTCGCCGTACTTGTCCTCGAAGAAGGCCAGCGCCCCCATGGCGTCGGCCTCGGCCTTGGTGGTCTCCACCACGATGACGTCGGCGTCGCTCAACACGTCGGCGTTGGCCATGGCCGCCACCGCGGCCAGCTCCTCGGGGGCCACGCTTCCGTTGTGGCTGAAGTCGAAGCGCAGGAACCCCGGCGCCACTCGGGAGCCCTGTTGGCGAACGTGGTCGCCCAGGACGCTCCGCAGGGCGGCGTTGAGCAGGTGGGTGCCGGTGTGGTTGCGGCGCAGCGAGTCCCGCCGCACCCCGTCGATGGTGGCCAGGGCGTCCTGGCCGGCGAAGAGCTCGCCGTCGATGGTGGCCCGGTGCGAGGTCAACCCGGGCAGGGCGGAGACGGTGTCGTAGACCACGGCGGTGCCGGTCTCGGTGACGATGGTGCCGGTGTCGCCGTCCTGTCCGCCTCCCTCGGCGTAGAACGGCGTCCGGTCGAGGAACACCTCGGCCTGACCGGGCCGGTCCGGGTCCAGGTCGGCCAGGACCGCCACCACCCGGGTCGGCGCCGAGTAGCCGTCGGGGCGTTGGCCCACGAACAGGGTCTGGCCCTCGTTGTCGAGCACCGAGCGGTAGGCCTGCTCCCCGGCCCGCGTCTCGGTGGCCCGCGCCGCCGCCCGGGCCTGGGCCCGCTGGACGTCCATGGCCGCCTCGAACCCGGCCAGGTCGACCGAGACGCCGGCCTCCTCGGCGATCTCCTTGGTGAGCTCGACCGGGAAGCCGTAGGTGTCGTGGAGGCGAAAGGCCAGATCGCCGGAGACCGCCCCCGCTCCCGAGGCCAGCTCCTCCTCCAGGATGGTGGAGCCGGTGGCCAGGGCGCGCAGGAAGCCCTCCTCCTCCCGTCCGACGACCTCGAGGATCAGGTGGTGCTGCTCGGCCAGGGCCGGATAGGCCTCGCCCAGGATGCCCACCGCCGCGTCGACCAGCCTCGGGGTCACCGCTCCGTCGAAGCCCAGCTGTCGGGCCCGGCGGACCGCCCGACGGATGATCCGTCGGAGCACGTAGCCCCGACCCTCGTTGGCCGGCAGCACGCCGTCGGACACCAGCATGGACATGGCCCGCCCGTGATCGGCCAGGATGCGGAGTCCCACGTCGGAGGCGGAGTCGTCCCCGTAGGTGTGCCCGGTGATCGACTGTGCGGTCTCGATCATGGGAGCGAACAGGTCGGTGGCGAAGATGGAGTCCACCCCCTGGATGACCGGCAGGATGCGCTCGAGCCCGGCCCCGGTGTCGATGCTGGGCCGGGGCAGCGGTCGGGTGGAGCCGTCCGGACTGCGGTTCTCCTGCATGAAGACCAGGTTCCAGATCTCGATGAACCGCTCCGAACCGCCGAACGCCGGTCCCCCGTCGTCGCCGTAGCGCGCCCCCTTGTCGAAGAAGAGCTCGGAGCTGGGACCACGCGGACCGGTGTCCCCCATCTTCCAGAAGTTGTCCTCGCCGAGCCGCTGGACCCGGTCTCCGGGGACGCCGACGGCATCGCGCCAGATCTGCTCGGCCTCGTCGTCGCTCTCGTGCACGGTGATCCACAGGCGGTCGCCGTCGATGCCCAGGACCCCGGTGACCAGCTCCCAGGCGTAGGGGATGGCGTCGGCCTTGAAGTAGTCGCCGAAGCTGAAGTTGCCCAGCATCTCGAAGAACGTGCAGTGGCGCTCGGTGGTCCCGACCACGTCGATGTCGACGGTCCGGAAGCACTTCTGCACCGAGGTGGCCCGGGGCCAGGGCGGCACCTCGTCCCCGAGGAAGAACGGCTTGAAGGGCACCATCCCGGCGATGGTGAACAGGACCGAGGGGTCGTGGGGGATGAGGCTGGCCGAGGGCACGGGGGCGTGGCCCCGCTCGGTGAAGAAGCGGGTGAAGGCGCCGCGCAGATGGTCGGCGTCGAGCGCCGTGCCGGAGGTCACGACCTCGGATCCTACTGGCCCAGGTGGGAAGGGGATTTCGCCGAGGCGCGCCTCCGACGGCGGGCCAACGGGCCGTCGTGGGCCGACGCCCCGGCGAGGTCGGTCCGGGACGCAGGGACGCCCGCCGCCATGCGGCCGCCGACATCGGTGCCCGCGCCCGGGGTGGCCAGATCGGCCCAGAGCTCTTCTTCCCGGCGCAGCATCTCGTCGCGGCCCGACACCACAGCGTCCCGCACCCGGCCACCGGCACTGCCGGCCACCTGACGCGCCGAACGACCCACCTCGACCACCAGCGCGTCGGGCTGCAGTCGGGCCGTGGCCTGCGCGACGGTACGGCGCACCCGGCGCTCGGCCCAAAGTGACGAGCCGGCCCCGAGGGCGGCGCCGGTGACCAACCAGAAGGTACGTTTGGGCACCGGCGACTACCGTCCGTTCCCCGACGGCGGCGAACCGTTCCGGTGGCGGGTCTCCCCACCCGAGGCCAGCCGTCGGATGCCGGTGGCCGCCCCGGCCCGCACGGCGAGGACTTTCACCACCGGATTGGCGAAGGCCCGGTAGGCCAGCTTGGACGCCGAGTCCACGGTGGCGTGCACCGACTCCGTCGAGTCCAGCACCGCCCCCACCCGCTCCATTTCGGTGGCCGCCTGGTCCACCACCCGCTGGGCGTCGGCGACGAGGGGCACGGTCTGGCCGCGCAGGTCCTCGGCCACCCGGCGGAGTGAGCGGACCTCTCGCCGGAGCGACCCGAGGGCGACCAGCAGCCCGACCACGGCCAGGAGGCACAGGATGGAAGCGACGAGGACGGCGATCTGACCGGCGGACATGATCGGGTCAGCTTAGATCCTCCCTGTTCCCCCATCGGTGGCCATCCCGCCTCACGCCTCCCCGGGCACCAGGTCAGGTCGACGTCATGCCCAGATGGGCCGGTCTGGTCAGGTCGACGCCATGCCCACGATGGGCTGGTTGAGGTGCATGCCCCCGGTGGAGCCGGCGAAGGCGGCGTCGCCGAAGGAGAAGATGCCGCCGTCCCGGGCCACCAGCCAGTAGCCCCGGCCGGTCAGGTCGGCGGTCATGCCCACCACCGGCTGGTTGAGGTGCATGCCGCCGGTCGACCCGTGGAAGCCGGCGTCGCCGAAGGAGAAGATGCCGCCGTCCCTGGCCACCAGCCAGTAGCCGTGTCCGGTCTGGTCGGCGGCCATGCCCACGATGGGCTGGTTGAGGTGCATGGCCCCGGTGGAGCCGGAGAAGGCGGCGTCGCCGAAGGAGAAGATGCCGCCGTCGCTGGCCACCAGCCAGTAGCCGCGACCGGTGGGGGACGCGGCCATGCCCACGATGGGCTGGTTGAGGTGCATGCCCCCAGTGGAGCCGTAGAAGGCGGCGTCGCCGAAGGAGAAGATGCCGCCGTCCCGGGCCACCAGCCAGTAGCCGCCGTCATCGGAGGACGGTGCCATGCCCACCACCGGTTGGTTGAGGGCCTGGCCCCCGGTCGAGCCGGCGAAGCCGGCATGACCGAAGGCGAAGATGCCGCCGTCGCTGGCCACCAGCCAGTAGCCCGGCGGGGCGTAGGTGTAGTGGTCCCCGGCCACCGACGGGCTCGATCCCTCGCTGTTGAAGACGGCGACGTCCACCGTGGCCCCCGAGGCCGGACCGCCGGGCACCTGGGCCACCAGCGAGGTCCCCGACGTCACCGAGAACGAGGCCGTCGTTCCGCCCAACCGGACCGAGGTGGCGCCCGAGAAGTTGTACCCGGTCACGGTGATGGTGTTCCCGCCGGCGGTCGGCCCCTTGGTCGGCCGGACGCCGGTGACCACCGGGCAGGTGGGCGGCGAGGTGAGGACGGCGAGCAGTCGGGCCGCCACCGGCGTCCCCCACCCGCTGGCCACGTCGTAGTTGGCCGTGGCCGGATAGCGGCCCCCGCTGGCCGCCAGCAGCGCGTTGGAGCCGGAGGTCACGTCGTTGAACGGCGAGGCGGCACACGAGCCCGCCGAGTACAGCACCGGGTTCACCAGGCCGGCCGGGCCGCCCAGGTGCTGGTCGATGAGGGCCAGCATGGCCGCCCACAGCGGCGAGGCCCCGCTGGTCCCTCCGACCACCTGCCAGCCCCGGCCCTGACAGCCCTGCGCCGCCGTGCAGTAGATGCTGTACCCGTGGGCGGGATCGGCCGAGGCCGACACGTCGGGCACCTCCCGGCAGCTCGACCGGCCCAGGGCGGCGCACTGGGAGGTGGCCGACGGCGCGTCCACCCCCGGTCCGGTCTGCCAGGCCGGCTGGCCGAAGTCCGACGACACCCCGCCGCCGCCGGCGCCGTAGAGGTTGTCCCAGACCGTCTCACTCGGTGGGGTCCCCGCCGACAGCAGGGAGGTCCCGCCCACCCCGGTCACATCGGGCTGGTCGGCGGGATCGTCCACCGTCACCGCGGTGGGCGGGTTGGTGGGGTAGCAGTCGGTGGACCCCGAGTCGCCCGACGCCGCCACCACCGTCTGGCCCTGGGCCGCGGCCTCGGCGAACAGGAAGGTCTCGGTGGCCTGCTGGCCCTGGCTGGCCATCTGGGGCTCGCACAGGCCCCAGCTGGTGGTGATGACCTTGAGCGACGGGTCGTTGACCATGGCGTCATAGGTGTCGATGGGACCGGAGCCGCTCTGGGGTCCGGTGTACACCTTGACCGTGGCCCCCGGGGCCAGGCCGATCACGTCCTCGATGTCGAGGGCGGCCTCCCCCGCCTGGGCCGAGGTGCCCGCCCCTCCGTCCACGCTGAAGTCGGTCACCGAGGTGGCGATGCCGTAACAGGTCTCATAGGCGGCGATGTCGGCCGGTGTGTACTGCTCGAGCTCGTAGACCCCGATGGTGACGCCGGTCCCGTCCAGTCCGCTCCCGTACAGGGCGTTGAGCCCGTAGGCCGCGGCCAGCTGATTGGCGGTGTACCCCCCGGTGTTGGCGGCCGAGGGGCACGACCCCGGTCCGAACGCCGGCACCACGGCCGGGACCCGGCCGGTCGGCCTCCCCCCCGGCGCCGACGATCCCCCCTGGCCGGTGGGCACCAGTTGGGCCTGGGGGGTGGCCACGGTGCTCAGGCCGACCACCCCGGCCACCGAGGAGGCCAGGGTGGCGGGCACCGCGGGCAGGTCCGGGGCGAACCGCGCCACCCTCCCGTCGGCCAGGCGGGTGGACACCAGGGACACGTCGAGGGCCCGCTCGACCTGGCCGGCCGTGCCCGACACCGGGATCAGGAGACCGTCGGGCGAGGTCGGGCCCAACCGGAACCCGGAGGACGAGAGCCAGGACCGGGTGGCGTCGACGGTGGCCGGGTCGGGTCCGAAGGTGGTGGCGAACTGACCGGGGGCCAGGTAGTGGTGGTACTGCGGGGAGCCCGGCTTCGACACCGCGGCCACGAAGGAGTCGAGGGCCGCGGGGTCGCGGGGCTTCAGGCCCACGTCGACCGAGAGGGTGGCGGAGGGGTCGGACGGCCCCACCACGGCGGCGCCGCTCGGGAGGGTGGGGGCCGGGCCGGCCACCCGGACCGAGGGGCCGATCCCACCGGGGGTGGCGGCCCCGGCCGACAGGACCGGGCCGACCACGCTGCCCACCACCAGCCACGACAGCACGGTGGCCACCGACACGCCTCGTCCCTGCCGCATCATGGCCGACAGTCTGGCCTACTCTGCCGGGCTTCGGTCGTCGGCGGCCTCGGGGTCGTCCCCGGTGTGGTCCTCGCCCCGCCAACGGGCCAGCCGTTCGGCCACCACCGACTCGTGGCCGCGGTCGCTCGGTTCGTAGTAGCGGTGGTCCTGGAGCTCATCGG
>DATCBL010000409.1:0-2095 GCA_036511875.1 Acidimicrobiales bacterium | reverse complement strand
ACCGTTCGGGACGAGCTGGAGCGGACCGTGCATCGGCTCGAGTCGACCAACTGCAGCGTCCTCGGGGTGGCCCTGAACCGGGTGCGCCGCGCCTCAGCCAGCTCGTATCAGGCGTACAACTACAAGCAATGACCGGTGAGGCGACGGTGCGGTCCGACCGGCCCACTGCCGACCTCCCTCCCATCGAGCCGGTGCCCTCGGTCCGGTCGACCCGGTGACCCCCGCGGTGGACGTGGTGGTGGTGGCCTTCGGCGCCCCCGAGCTCCTCGACGCCTGCCTCGGCGCCCTCGAGGGGACGGTGCCCGTCGTGGTGGTGGACAACTCCTCCCGGGCCGACGTCCGGGTGGTCGCCGAGCGGCACCGGGCCCGCTACGTCGACCCGGGACGCAACCTCGGGTTCGCCGGGGGCGTCAACGTGGGCCTGGCCCACCGGGGAACGACCGCCGAGGACGTGCTGCTGCTCAACCCCGATGCCCGGGTGACCCCAGGAGACGTGGACCGGCTGCACCGGTGCCTGCGGGCCACCCCCCACCTGGGCTGCGTGGCCCCTCGCCAGGTGGACGGATCCGGCGGCGGCGACGACCGGGTGGGATGGCCGTTCCCCACCCCGTTCGGGGCCTGGGTAGAGGCGGTGGGCCTCGGCGCCCTGCGCCGACGGGTCGACTTCGTCATCGGCTCGGTGCTGATGGTGCGTCGGGAGGCCCTGGAGGAGGTCGGTCCCTTCGACGAGCAGTTCTTCCTCTACGCCGAGGAGACCGACTGGCAGCGTCGGGCCCGTGACGCCGGATGGGGTGCGGCCCTCTGCCCCGACGTCACCGCGGTCCACCTCGGGGCGGGGACCGGCGGCGACGCCACCGTCCGCGAGGTCCACTTCCACGCCTCGCACGAGACCTACGTGCGCAAGCACTACGGGCGCCGCGGTTGGCGGGTCTACCGGGCCGGGGTGATGGCCGGATCCGCCCTCCGGGCCATCGTGCTCCCCGGGTTACGAGGGCGCGCCGCGGCGGCCCGCTTCCATCTCTACCGGCAGGGCCCCGGCCGGGTCGAGGCCCAGCTGTGATGGCCGGTCGGGAACGGCCGTTGTCGGCGGTCCAGGTGGTGGTCACCGCCAACTTCGCCGGAGTCGAGCGCTACGTGTGCCAGGTGGCGGGGGAACTGTCCCGGCGCGGGCACCAAGTCCACACCATCGGCGGCGATCCCCGGCGCATGCGGGCCGAACTCCCCGACTCGGTCCCCAACCGGCCGGCCGGCAACCTGGTGTCGGCGGCTCGGGCGCTGGCCGCGGTGCGGGGCGCCGACATCGTCCACGTCCACATGACCGCGGCCGAAGGCGCCGCCTGGCTGGCCCGGCCGCGCCAACGGGCCCCGGTGATCGCCACCCGCCACTTCGCCCGGGAGCGGGGATCGAGCCCGGTGGCCCGGGCCCTGGCCGCGGTCACCAGCCGGGCCATCAGCTGCGACGTGGCTATCAGCCGCTTCGTGGCCGAGACCATCACCTCGCCCTCGGTGACCATCCCCAACGGGGTCCCCGACCGCGACCAGGCCCCGCTGGTGTCGTCGACCATGGTGATGCTCCAGCGCCTGGACACCGAGAAGGCTCCCGACGTCGGGATCCGCGCCTTCTCGCTCAGTGGGCTGGGCGACCGGGGCTGGCGCCTGGTGGTGGCGGGCCAGGGCCACCTGCGGCCCTCGCTCCACCACCTGGTGGAAGAGCTCGGCGTGGCCGGGAGTGTGGACCTGGTCGGTGCGGTCACCGATACCGATGCCCTGCTGGAGGGGGCCTCGGTGCTGTTGGCCCCCGCCCCCCTCGAGCCGTTCGGTCTCTCGGTGGTCGAGGCCATGGCCCACGGGGTCCCGGTGGTGGCCGCCGAAGGAGGGGCGCACCTAGAGACAGTGGGCCCCGACGGGCTCCTCTTCCCGCCCGGCGACCCGCGGGCCGCGGCGGCGGCCCTGGTGCGGTTGGCCGACGACCTCCCCCTCCGGCGGGCGGTGGGGGAGGCGCTCCGCCGGCGGCAGCAGAACCGCTTCACCCTGGCCGGGCACGTCGACCGGCTCGAGGCCCTGTACCGGGAGGTCGCCCACCGGGCCGGCCGGC
>DATCBL010000408.1:0-3135 GCA_036511875.1 Acidimicrobiales bacterium | reverse complement strand
GGTCACGCCGAACACCTCGGCCAGGGCCACGGCCAGGGCCGCGCTGGAGGACAGGCCCGCCCCCACCGGCAGGTCGGACTCGATGGCGAGGGTGCCCCCGGTGGCCGGGCGGGCCAGGGTGGCCATGGCCGCCACCAGCCGGGCCCAGGCCGGCTCCATGGAGGCCGCCGACTCCCCGTCCGGGCCCGGGTCGAGGGCCACGGTGATCTCGCCGTCGGCCAAAAAGGCCGACGAGGTGACCGCCAGGGTCCGGCGGTCGGAGGGTCGGAACGACACGGTCACGCCCTGGGCGATGGCCATCGGGAGGGCCAGGCCCTGGTTGTAGTCGGTGTGGTCCCCGATCAGATTGACCCGACCGGGCCCCACCGCTCGTCGGGCGTCGGGCAACCGCGTGCTCCTCGTCTGGCTGGATGGGCCGGTGTCGTAGGCAGGCTACCGCCGCCCCGGGCCCGGCTCCCGGACCACGCATTTGACCCCCCGGGGGCGGAGGGGCCACCATCCGGCCATGACAATCAGCTGCGACACGGGCCGACGCGGCTCGCCTCTCCCGGACGCCCCCCGGTGAGCGGACCGCTCGAGGGCATCAGGATCATCGAGCTGGCCGGGCTCGGCCCCTCCCCGTTCGCCGGCATGATGCTGGCCGATGCCGGGGCCGACATCATCCGCATCGACCGGTCCGACCGGGCCACCTACCCTCCGAACACCGAGCCCCACGTGGACCTCATGAACCGCGGGCGGCGGTCGGTGGCCGTCGACCTCAAGCACCCCGACGGCGTGGCCCTGGTGCTCAGGCTGGTGGAGCAGGCCGACGGGCTCATGGAGGGATTCCGGCCCGGGGTCACCGATCGACTCGGTCTCGGGCCCGAGGTCTGCCTGGCCCGGAACCCGAAGCTGGTCTACGGGCGGATGACCGGGTGGGGTCAGGACGGTCCGATGGCCCAGGTCGCCGGCCACGACATCGACTACATCGCCCTGGCCGGGGCCCTGGAGCCCATGGGCCGGGTCGGGGAGCGACCCTTTCCGCCCCTCAACCTGGTGGGCGACTTCGGGGGCGGCGGGATGCTGCTGGCCTTCGGGATGTGCGCCGCCATCATCAGCGCCCGCCAGACCGGGGCCGGCCAGGTGGTGGACGCGGCCATGGTCGACGGGGCCGCCTCCCTCATGACCATGACCTACACCCTGATCTCGGCCGGGATCTGGAAGGACCAGAGGGGGACCAACCTGTTGGACACCGGGGCCCACTTCTACGAAGTGTACGAGACGGCCGACGGCGGCTACATGGCCCTCGGAGCCATCGAGCCGCAGTTCTACGGCGAGCTCATCCGCCGGCTCGGCCTGGAGGACGAGGACCTGCCCGATCAGATGGACCGCGAGGCCTGGCCGCAGATGAAAGAGCGCTTCGCCGCCCTGTTCGCCACCAAGACCCGCGCCGAGTGGGAGGCGGTCTTCGCGGGCAGCGATGCCTGCGCCACCCCGGTGCTGTCCCCGTCCGAGGCGCCCGGCCACCCCCACCTCCGGTACCGGGAGACCTTCACCGAGGTGGCCGGGGTGGTCCAGCCCTCGCCGGCTCCCCGCTTCATGGGCACGCCCGGCTCGATCCGCCGCCCGCCGCCCAACCCCGGCCAGTACGCCGACGAGGCCCTGGCCGACTGGGGACTGGACCCGGCCGAGGTGGCCGAGCTCCGGGCGGCCAAGGCGGTCAGCTGAGCGGAGCCGGGGCCGGCCCTACAGGTTGACCACCGGGCAGGTCACGGTGCGGGTGATCCCTTCGATCATCTGGATGGCCCCGACCACCATGCGACCCAGTTCGTCCACCGTCTCGGCCTCGGTGCGCACGATGACGTCGTAGGGCCCGGTCACCCCCTCGGCGGCCAGTACCCCGTCGAGGGTGGCCACGGTGCGGGCCACGGTGGCGGCCCGCCCGACCTCGGTCTGGATGAGCACGTAGGCATTGACCGTCATGGGACTCCTCCGGGCAGGTGGCGGGCGGGGGCCCCACGATGTTACTGCTGCCGGGGTGCCGACCTCCGGGCCCGACGGCCCCCGGACGCCGGGTGAGACGGTTCGGGGTCCCGGCCCGCCTACCATGCCGATGTGGGTGTTCGGGAGCGCAGTGACCAGTTCCGGCGCCTGGCCCGGTCGGCCATCACCGACCTGTTCGACCAGCGCCGGCCGTTCGGGCGCCTGGCCCTGACCCACGTCCTGATGACCGCGGGGGACACCCTGTTCGCGGTCTCGCTGGCCGGCTCCTTGTTCTTCTCCATCTCGCCCACCGCGGCCAAGGACAAGGTGCTGTTGTACCTCCTTTTGACCATGGGCCCCTTCGCCGTGGTGGCGCCGGCGCTCGGGCCGGTCATCGACCGCAGCCGGGGGGCCCGCCGGGCCACGGTGGTGGCCTCGGCCCTCGGACGGCTGGCCCTCTGCCCGTTCCTGGCCCGCGACATCCACTCGCTCCTGCTGTTCCCCGAGGCCTTCGCCATGCTCGTCCTGTCCAAGGTGTACCTGGTGACGAAAGGGGCCCTGGTCCCCGAGATGGCCGCCCTCGGCATGCTGGACGAGCCCACCGAGGGGCCCGGGTCGGCGGCCACCGGGACCGCCGGGGTCTCCGCCGGCACCGTGGCCGAGCCCGAGGAGGGACGGGCCGCGTCGCTCTCGGCGCCGGGGGACCCCGTCCCCACCCCGCCCTACGGCACACCGGTCATCCGCATCGAGGACCCGGGCACCGGCGTCAGCGTGGTGGAGCCCGACCTGGCCACCCTCAACGCCCGGCTGGGCCTCTTGGCGTCACTGGCCGGCTTCGCCTTCGCCGTCCCGGCCGTGATCATCCTCAAGCTGGGCGGCGCGTCCAGCGTGATCTGGGTGAGCATCGCCGTGTTCGCCGCCGCCGCCGTGGCCGGGGCGCGACTGCCGGTACCCCGGCACCTGGCCCGGGCCCTGGCCTCCCGGCGGGGCGGCCGGAGGTCGGCCTACGACGACACCATGGACGGGGCACCGCTCCCGACGCCCGCCGCCGGCGAGGAGATGGCCCCGGACTTCGATCCGGAATGGGCCGGCGACGAGGAGGACCTGGCCGCCTTCCGGCCCTTCGCCGATACCGAGGTCCTCCTGGCCCTGATGCCGATGTCGGTGCTGAAG
>DATCBL010000407.1:0-2416 GCA_036511875.1 Acidimicrobiales bacterium | reverse complement strand
AGGTGAGATCCACCTCTTCAATCCGAAGACGGTCTTCAAGCTCCAGCACGCCACCCGCACCAAGCGCTACGACATCTTCAAGCAGTACACGAGCCTCGTCGACGACCAGTCCGAACACCTGGCCACACTGCGGGGTCTGCTCCAGCTGAAGACGGGGGTGCTGCCGGCGGTGCCGATCGACGAGGTCGAGCCCGTCTCGGCCATCGTGAAGCGGTTCGCCACTGGGGCCATGTCCTACGGATCGATCTCGGCCGAGGCCCACGAAAACCTGGCCATCGCCATGAACCGCCTCGGCGGCAAGTCCAACACGGGTGAGGGCGGGGAGGACTCCGACCGTTTCACTCCCGACGCCAACGGAGACCTGCGCCGCAGCGCCGTCAAGCAGGTGGCGTCGGCCCGCTTCGGGGTCACGAGCGATTACCTGGTGAACGCCGATGACCTCCAGATCAAGATCGCCCAGGGGGCCAAACCCGGTGAGGGCGGTCAGCTCGCGGGCTACAAGATTTATCCCTGGATCGCCCGGACCCGGTTCTCCACCCCCGGTGTGGAGCTCATCTCGCCGCCCCCGCACCACGACATCTACTCCATCGAAGACATCGCCCAGCTCATCCACGACCTGAAGTCGGCCAATCCGTTGGCCCGGGTGCACGTGAAGCTGGTGGCCGAGGTGGGCGTGGGCACGGTGGCCGCAGGGGTGGCGAAGGCCCACTCCGACGTGGTGTTGATCTCCGGCCACGACGGAGGGACCGGGGCTACACCCCTCACGTCCCAGAAGCACGCCGGTATCCCCTGGGAGCTGGGACTGGCCGAGACCCAGCAGACCCTGTTGGCCAACGACCTGCGGGACCGGATCGTGGTCCAGGTGGACGGCCAGTTGAAGACGGGCCGGGACGTGGTCATCGCCGCCCTGCTCGGGGCCGAGGAGTTCGGGTTCGCCACCGCCCCGTTGGTGGTCTCGGGCTGCATCATGATGCGGGTCTGCCATCTCGACACCTGCCCGGTGGGCATCGCCACCCAGAACCCGACGCTTCGGGCCCGCTTCTCGGGGAAGCCCGAGTTCGTGGAGACGTTCTTCGAGTACATCGCCGAGGAGGTCCGCGAGTACCTGGCCGCGTTGGGACTGCGCTCCGTAGAGGAGGCCATCGGCCGGGTGGAGCTCATCGACGCCGCCGAGGCCGTCGACCACTGGAAGGCCAGCGGCCTCGACCTGGCCCCGATCCTGATCCCGCCGGAGCTCCCCGAGGGGGCGTTCCGCTACTGCGTCAACCAGCAGGACCACGGTCTCGACCGGGCCCTCGACCACCAGTTCCTCGAGCAGTGCCGCCCGGCCATCGAGGACCAGGTGCCGGTGCGGGCCGAGCTGGCCGTGACCAACGTCAACCGCACCGTGGGCACGTTGCTCGGCCACGAGATCACCCGGCGTCACGGTGGGGCGGGACTCCCCGAGGGGACCATCGACCTGACCTTCCGGGGGTCGGCCGGCCAGAGCTTCGGCGCCTTCCTCCCCCGGGGGGTGACCATGCGGCTGCTCGGGGACTCCAACGACTACCTGGGCAAGGGGCTGTCCGGGGGTCGGATCATCGTCCGCCCGCCGGACGAGTCCCCGTTCGCCGCCGAGGACAACATCGTGGCCGGGAACGTGATCCTCTACGGGGCCACCGGCGGGGAGGTGTTCCTTCGGGGCCAGGTGGGGGAGCGGTTCTGCGTCCGGAACTCGGGAGCCATCGCCGTGGTCGAGGGCGTGGGCGACCACGGGTGCGAGTACATGACCGGAGGCCGGGTGGTGGTGCTCGGCCCGACCGGCCGCAACTTCGCCGCCGGAATGTCCGGGGGGATCGCCTTCGTCTACGACCCCCACGGCCTCTTGGCCGGCTCGTACAACCGCGATCTGGTGGACCTGGAGCAGCCCCTGTCGGCCGACGACCGGGCCTGGCTCAAGGACCGGATCTCGATGCACCGGGACGAGACCGGCTCCGAGGTGGCCCGGGTCATCCTGAGTGACTGGATCAGTGCCTCCGAGCAGTTCGTCACGGTGATGCCCAAGGACTACCGCCGGGTCCTCGAGGCCACCGAGCGGGCCGTGGCCGAGGGCCGCTCGGTGGAGGAGGCGGTCATGGAGGCGTCCCATGGGTGACGTCACTGGGTTCCTCAAGCACGGCCGGGAGCTGCCGGCCCGCCGGCCGGTGCCGGTGCGCCTCCGCGACTGCAAGGAGGTCTACGAGCCCTTTCCACCCGAGGCGGCCCAGCGCCAGGGGGGGCGGTGCATGGACTGTGGGATCCCGTTCTGCCAGGAGGGCTGCCCACTGGGCAACCTGATCCCCGAGTGGAACGACCTGGTGTACCGCGACGACTGGTCGGACGCCATCGAGCGGTTGCACGCCTCCAACAACTTCCCCGAATTCACCGGCCGCCTGTG
>DATCBL010000406.1:0-2075 GCA_036511875.1 Acidimicrobiales bacterium | reverse complement strand
CCTCCACCACGGTCATGGCCAGATTGATCTTCGGTATCTGGATGGTGCCCACCGGACTGCCGATCGGCGGATCGGGGACGCTCGGGGCCACCAGGGGGACCGGGGGAGTGGTGCCCCGCTTGGGCGCGGCGATGGTCTGGGCCGGATGGGAGTGGGCCCTCTGCTGATCGGCCCGGAACTGCTGGCTCAGCACGTCCTGGTTGTGGGCGGTGATCAGACCGGTGCCCCACAGCAGGTAGGGGATGAACATCAGGATCAGGATGCCGACGACCAGCACTACCCGACCGACTGTGACCCGGATGGTCGTGAACGACACGCCGGAATGCTACTGGCCCGTCGGGTCGCCGCTGGGGCAGACCGCCGGGCCGGCGACCGGCGCGGTCGGGTGGGAAGGGCGATTGACCAGGGATCGCGCCCCGGTTCCGGTACCATCGAGGGTTCAGACGCCGATTCGCCGCGTCGATCCCCCAACCTCGTGGTCCCGAGGCCCCGGGGCCCGTCGCCTGGAGTTATCGAGTGGTTGCCGTGAGCGAGAGAGTCGGTTGGCGGCGGCGCACCTGGCTGATCATCGCCGCCGCCGCCGTGGTGGTGGTCCTGGCCTGGGCCGGACTCCTGGCCGTGCGGACCTGGTCGGCCTACCGCCACGACCAGCAGGGACTGGCCCGCCTGGAACAGGTCAAGGCCAACCTGACCCCGGGCGAACTGACGTCGCCGGGCTCGGCGCACCTGCTCGACGGGGCCCGGGCCGAGTTCGCCAGCGCCACGTCCGATCTCTCGTCCCCGCTGTTCACCCCCATGACCATCGTGCCGGTGATCGGCCGGCAGTTCCGATCGGTCCGGGCCCTCAGCTCGGCGGCCGGTGCCGTCTCCGAAGTGGGGGCCTCGTTCCTGACCCAGGTCCACGACGTCCTCGACCAACCCCACTCGGCCGGCCCGGACCGGGTGGCCTCCCTGCGGAAGCTCTCGACCATCGCCGCATCGGCCCAGCGGCAGCTGGCCGCCGTCGACCCCGGGCCCTCCCAGGCCCTGGTGGCGCCGCTGAGGTCCAAGCACGACGAGTTCGTAGCCCAGCTGAACGATGCCCGCCTGAGACTGGCCAAGGCCGCCGGGGTGTCGGCCGCGGTGGCCACCATCCTCCAGGGCCCTCAGGCCTACGTGGTCCTGGCCTCGAACAACGCCGAGATGCGGTCGGGATCGGGCGCCTTCTTGGACGTCGGGGTGGCCACCACGGCCGACGGGTCGGTCCAGTTGGGCGACCTGAGCCCGTCGGGGGACCGGACCCTGCCGGTCGGCGCGGTGCCGGTGACCGGTGAGTTCGAACGGAACTGGGGCTGGCTGAATCCGAGTCTGGACATGCGCAACCTCGGGTGGACGCCCCAGTTCGACGTCACCGCACCCTTGGCCGCCACCATGTGGACCACCCTGACCGGCCAGGCCGTGGACGGGGTGATCTCCATCGACGTGGCCGGCCTGCGCCAGCTCCTCGAGGCCACCGGTCCGGTCCAGGCCGGCGGGCAGACCGTGACCGCCGACACCGTCGAGCCGTTCCTCCTGCACGACCAGTACAACGGGCTGAGCGACAACGCCACCGGGGGCACCTCCCGCCAGGACGCCCTGGGCTCGCTCACCAGTGCCATCCTGCGCCAGCTCCAGAGCCAGAGCCTGGACATCCGCGCCCTGGCGTCGGCGGTGTCCTCGGCGGTGGCCGGCCGCCACCTCATGGTCTGGTCCAAGAAGCCGGTCGACCAGGCCGCCTGGGTGGTGAGCGGGGTGAGCGGGAGCCTGACCCCCCGCTCGGTGGACGTGTCGGTCATCAACCTGGGCGGGAACAAGCTGGACCAGTACCTGCCGGTGCACGTGGCGGTGACCACCGCCCCGGCCGGGGCGAACACCGCGGTGACCCTGACCACCACCATGACCAACACCACCCCGGCCGGCCAGTCGCAGTTCATCGCCGGGCCCTTCCCCGGCGAGCCGGTGGCCTACGGCGGCTACCGCGGGCTCATCTCGGTCAACCTGCCCGCCCTGGCCTCCGGCCCGGCCATGTCCGGGGCCGGCGCGCTGGCCGTCCAGGG
>DATCBL010000405.1:0-2287 GCA_036511875.1 Acidimicrobiales bacterium | reverse complement strand
GACTCGGCCACCGACCGGGCCGCCAGCGACCGCCACGACGTCCGGGTCGGGGCGACCGGAACGCCGGGGTCGGCGAACCACCGCACCGCCCGCCCGTAGAGGTGGAGTTGGTCGATGGTCTGGGGCGCCCCCACCTCGCGGAGCTCCGGTGGTCGGTCGGCGGTGCACACGATGAGCGGGACCCCGGCCAGGTCGGCCTCGACCACGGAGGCGTGCAGCTCGGCCGCCGCGGTCCCACTGGTGGTGACCACCACCGCCGGGAGGCCGGTGGCCATCCCGATCCCGAGGCCGGTGAACCCAGCCGAGCGTTCGTCCAGCCGGACGTGGACGGCCACCTGGCCGTGGCCGGCCAGGGCCACGGCCAGGGGCGTGGAGCGGGATCCCGGGCACACCACGGCGTGGGACACGCCGCCGCGCACCCACTCGTCCACCAAGGTGGCGGCGAAGGCGGCCTGGGTATCGGCATCGCCGGGGCCCCCGGGCCCGGTCGGTACGCTCACCACGGCCTCCCATGTCGACCACGCCAACCACGCCCCCGCCCGGGGCCCCGAAGACCTCCCGCACCCTCCACCACCGGATCGACGGCGGGGGGTCCCGTCTGGTCCTGGCCCACGGCTTCACCCAGACCTCGAGGGTGTGGGGGTCGATCGATGCCGACCTGGCTGGCGACCACCAGGTGGTGGCGGTGGACCTGCCCGGCCACGGTGCGTCCTCCGAGGTGGCGTCGACCCTGGTCGACGGGGCGCTGCTGCTGGCCGAGGTGGGCGGCCGGGCCCACTACCTGGGCTACTCGATGGGGGCGCGGTTCTGCCTCCACCTGGCGCTGGCCCGTCCCGACCTGGTCGACTCGTTGGTCCTGATCTCGGGCACGGCGGGGATCGAGGACGAGGGCGAGCGCCGGGCCCGTCGCGGGACCGATGCCGCGCTGGCCGATCGTCTGGACCCGGACCGGCCGACCGGAGCCACCGTGCCCATCGAGGCCTTCCTCCGGGAGTGGATGGCCAACCCGATGTTCGAGGGCATCACCGCCGAGGCCGGCGGCCTCGAGGAGCGCAAGGCCAACACCGGCCGGGGACTGGCGTCCAGCCTCCGCCTGGCCGGGACCGGGTCCCAGCTGCCGCTGTGGAAGTTGCTGGGCCGACTCGAGATGCCGGTGCTGGTCGTCACCGGGGGCAACGACCAGAAGTTCTCGGCCCTGGGACGGCGGATGGTGGGGGCCATCGGGTCCAACGCCACCCTGGTCGAGATACCCGGCACCGGGCACGCGCCGCATCTCCAACGGCCGGACGTGGTGGCCGGCTCGGTCCGACGTCATGTGGCCTCCGGGCCGGGGCGCTGAGCCAGCCCGGCGCTCCCGGCGAGGTGGGTCACGGGAATCCCGACAGGACCGCCAACGGCAACCACACCCACAGGGCCACCGACAACAGCACGCCGAAGACCAGCTGCAGCCGGCCGGTGGCGGCGAGCACGGGGAGCAGGGCGCGGCCCTCCGCCCTCCCGAGGGCCAACCGGACCGGCGCCGCGGCCAGGGGGAGCGCGACCAGGGGAAGGAAGGCCACGGCCGAGTGCCTCCCGTGCACCCCACCGGTCACCGCCAGCAGCGCCCACACCAGCACTCCGGCGAACGGGAGCCCGACGCAGCCGGCGTAGCACCACCCCCCGAGGCGCCGGCCGACCCGCACCGCCAGCGTGCGCTTGCCGCTGACGGTGTCGGTGGCGATGTCCCGGAGGTTGTTGGCCAGGAGCAGCGCGGTGGCCAACAGCCCCACCGCCGCCGCCGCCCACCACACCGCGGGCAGGCCCAGCCGGAGCGACTCCACATAGAAGGTGCCCACCGTGGCCACCAGCCCGAAGAACACGAAGACGAACAGCTCGCCGAGCCCGGCGTAGCCGTAGGGACGCGGACCCCCGGTGTAGAACCAGCCGGCCACGAAGCAGGCGGCACCGACGAGGAGGACCCACCACGACGACGCCCAGGCCAGCCCCAGTCCGGCGATCCCGGCGACCCCGAAGGCCGACAGCGCCGCCCGCCTGACCGCCGACGGTGTGGCCAGTCCGCTGGCCACCAATCGGACCGGCCCGACCCGGGCATCGTCGGTCCCCCGGATCCCGTCGGAGTAGTCGTTGGCGTAGTTGGTCCCGACCTGGATGGCCAGGGCCACCACCAGCGCCCCCAGGGCCCGCCACCAGAAGTTCCCGATCCCGTCGAAGTGCAGGGTCACCCGCGACGAGTAGGACGCCGCCGAGTGACGGACCACCGTCACCGTGCCGAACTGGATGGCGTGGG
>DATCBL010000404.1:0-15255 GCA_036511875.1 Acidimicrobiales bacterium | reverse complement strand
CCCCGATGCCGTACTCCCGGGAGTCGGCCGGCAGGCCCAGCTCCAGATTGGCGTCGACGGTATCGAACCCCTCCTCTTGGAGGTTGTAGGCCCGCAGCTTGTGGGCCAGCCCGATGCCCCGGCCCTCGTGGCCCCGGAGGTAGACGATGACCCCGCTGCCGTGCTCGTTGATGGCCGCCATGGCCCCGTGCAGCTGCGGTCCGCAGTCGCACCGCACCGAACCGAACACGTCACCGGTGAGGCACTCGCTGTGCACCCGCACCAGGGTGTTCTGGCGTCCGGCCACCTCCCCCTTGACCAGGGCCACGTGGTGCTCCCCGTCCAACACCGACTCGTAGGCGTAGACGGTGAACTCCCCGTAGTCGGTGGGAACCCTGGCGTCGGCGATGCGGCGCACCAGCTTGTCCTTGTGGCGCCGGTATCGGATGAGGTCGGCGATGGAGATCAGGCAGAGGCCGTGGCGCTGGGCGAACTCGGTGAGCTCGGGGAGTCGGGCCATGCCCGTCTTGTCCTCACTGACCACTTCGCACAGCACCCCGACGGGGGACATGCCGGCCGCCCGGGCCAGGTCCACCGCGGCCTCGGTGTGGCCGGCGCGCTTCAGCACGCCGCCGGGCCGGTAGCGGAGCGGGAAGATGTGGCCCGGACGGTTGAGATCGGTGGGCCGGATGTGGGGGTCGGCCAGGGCCTTGATGGTGGCGGCCCGGTCCGCGGCCGAGATGCCGGTGGTGGTCCCGTGGCGGTAGTCCACGCTGACCGTGAAGGCCGTCCGCTGGACCTCGGTGTTGGCGTTCACCATCAGGGGAAGCTCGAGGTGCTCCACCCGCTCGGGGGTCAGCGGTACACAGATCAGTCCGGAGGTGTAGGCGAGGAAGAAGGCGATCTTCTCCGGGGTGACCGCGTCCGCGGCCATGATCAGATCGCCCTCGTTCTCGCGATCCTCGTCGTCCACCACGACGACGATCTCGCCCCGGCTGATCGCCGCAATGGCGTCCTCAACTGCTGAAAAGGGCATCGACCCTTTGTCTCCTCTCTTCGGTTCTCTTCGGTAGGTCTGTGGGTGCGTCGGCTGGTTGCGCCGGCCGGCGTCAGGCGCCCGGCGCTGGGCTGGAGTCCGACGGTTGCCGGTGGCCGACACGAGGCCGTGATCAGGGCCTCCTTCTAATGTCGGCCGCCTTCGGGCTGGCCTTAGGTAATTTCTGGCGTGGGCTGGCAGGTCCTCAGGGGTTGGTGGCAGAAAGTTCGAGCCGAAGATCGCTCCCCAGGCTAGTCACCGAGTGCACCATTCCCCGCCACAGGCGGTCGATGGACGGGACGCCTGCCCCGTTGAAGAGGGGCCGGGCGTCGTTGCCCCCGAACAGCGCCGGGGCCAGGTACACGACGTACCGATCCACCAGTCCCGAGGCATGGAAGGCGTGGGCCACCGTGGCACCGCCCTCGACCAGCACCTGGAGGCACCCCCGGCGGCCGAGCTCGTCGAGCACGTCACCGGGCGGGCCCTGCAGTTCGAGCGCCGGTGCCGCGGCGGCCCCGGGCGGCAGCCGGCCGAGCACCACCCGGAGGGGCTGATCGGCTGGGCCGCGGAACCAGGGATCCCCCGGGGGCAGTCGGACCGTCAGGGCGGGATCGTCGTCCCGGACCGTTCCCGCCCCCACCAGTACGGCGTCGGAGCGGGACCGGAGCCGGTGGGCGTCGGCCCGGGCCTCCGCCCCGGTGATCCACCGGCTGGTCCCGTCGGGGGCGGCGGTGCCCCCGTCCAGGGTGGCGGCCAGTTTGAGCACCACCCAGGGGCGCCCGGTGCGCCGGTGCTTCAGGTACGGGGCCAGCTGCTCGCCCACCTGGTCCTGGCCCACCCCCACCTCGACCTCGAGGCCCGCCGCCCGCAGGGCGTCGATCCCCGACCCGTCGACCTGGGCATCGGGGTCGGCCACCCCCACCACCACCCGTCGGATGCCCGAGGCCACGATGGCCTCGGAGCAGGGCGGGGTCCGGCCGTGGTGCGAGCACGGCTCGAGGGTCACGTACAACGTGCCCGACTCGGCCCGGGCGCCGGCGGCGCGGAGCGCCGTTACCTCGGCATGGGCGCCGCCGGGAGGCGCCGTCGCCCCTTCGAACCACTCCACGGGGCCGGGCCCGGCCGGGACCACCACCGCTCCCACCCACGGATTGGGCGAGGTGCGACCCCGGACCACCTCGGCCGCGGCGGCGGCGCGGGCCATCCACCCGGCATCGCCCCGGTCGGTGTCCGGGGCGGGTCGGCCGGGATCGATGGACTCGACGGACTCGGAGTCGTCGCTCAGGGCCTATCGCCCGCCACTGTCTCGACTGCGGCCCGAAGGATGTCCTCGGCGGCGGCCAGGGGATGGGCCCGACCGAACACCGCCGATCCGGCCACGAACACATTGGCCCCCGAACGGGCCGCGTCGACCACCGTGCTCTCGTCGATCCCGCCGTCCACCTCGACGTCGAGGGCCAGGCCGGCCCGGTCGGCGGCCGAGCGGACCTGCCTCACCTTGGGCATAACGTCGGCGATGAAGGACTGCCCCCCGAACCCGGGGAAGACGGTCATGCACAGGATCAGGTCGACCTGGTCGAGATAGGGCTCGACCGACTCGAACGGCGTGTCGGGATTGGCTGCCAGACCGACCCGCAGGCCGAGCTCTCGCATCTGGGCGATCAGCTCCCCGGTGTGCCCGACCTCGACGTGGACGGTGCACCCGTCGGCGCCGGCATCGCGGAACGCCTCGAGGAAGTCGGCCGGATCGGTGATCATCAGGTGGGTGTCGAAGAACAGGTCGGTGTGTTCGCGCAACGAGGCCACCACTGGCGGCCCGATGGTCAGATTGGGGACGAAGTGTCCGTCCATGACGTCGACGTGGAGCCACGTGGTCCCCGGGCTCACCAGGTCGACGGCGTCGGACAGGCTGCCGAAGTCGGCGGACAGGATGGACGGAGCCACTCGCATCTGCGGTGGGGGGAGCGTCTCCATGGCCCGTGAGCCTACCGGCGGGTCGATCCGGTCACCGGCCCAGGACCTCGTCGGGTCCGGGCCGGACACCGCGGATCCACTCGGCCGCGTCCATGGGTCTCCGGCCCTCGGGGTGCACGGTGACCAGTCGAAGTCGGGACCGTCCCCCGCTCGTCACCTCGGTCCCGTGGAGCGAGCCCGGGGGGGCCACCGTCCCCTCGCCCCCCTGGTCCTCGGGTACCTCGGTGGCGGAGAGGACTCCGAGCCGCCGACCGCGGAAGGTGGTCCAGGCGCGCCCGAGTCGGATGACCCGGCGGATCTGGAGGGCGGGCTGGTCCCAGCGCAGCTCCAGCTCGGCGGGGAGGATCTTCTCGGCGTAGGAGGGCGTGCCCACCTGGTCGCGCGGGACCGGCAGACCCGCCCACCCCGCGGCGAGGTGCTCCTCGAGGAGACCACAGCCCAGGGTCACCAGGCGGGCGCGCAGCCCCTCGGCGGTCTCGTCGTCGCCGATGGCGGTACCGGCCTCGGCATAGATCCTCCCGGTGTCCAGCCCGGCCTCGACCGCCATCAGGCAGACCCCGGTCTCGGCGTCGCCCTCGAGGATGGCCCGTTCCACCGGGGCGGCGCCCCTCCATCGCGGCAGCAGGGAGAAATGGAGGTTGACCATGGGCAGACGCTCCAGGACCGACGCCGGGATGATCCGGCCGTAGGCCACCACCACCCCGAGCTCGGCTCCGGCCCCGAGCACCGCGTCGAGGGCGTCGGCCACCTCGAGGCCGAGCTCCACGGCGGCGGCCTTGACCGGGCTCGGGGTCAGCGCGCTGCCCCGCCCCCGTCGTCGGTCGGGACGGCTGACCACCAGGCCCACGTCGTGGCCGGCCCGCACCAGGGTGCGCAGCGGCTCCACGGCCGCCTCCGGCGTCCCCAAGAAGACCAGGCGGGCCATGAGCTGACGCTAGCGGTCCGCCGTCACCGGGGCGTCGAGCGGGTCAGATCTCCCGATCGCTGCCGGCCGACACCAGCTTGGCCTCCATGGCCGTGGTGTCGAGCCCGAGGGCTCGGTCCCGCAGGACCCGGAGGGCCTGCTTGCGCAGGTCGTCCTCCAGCCGCTCGACCATGAGCACGCCGTCGAGGTGGTCCACCTCGTGCAGGAAGACCCGCCCCAGGAACTCGTCGGCCTCCAGCGAGACCTCGTTGCCGTCGACGTCGAACCCGGTCAAGTGGACCCGGTCGGGGCGGACGATCCCCAGTCGCAGGCCGGGGATGGAGAGGCAGCCCTCGTCGTGGTACCACTCGCCGTCGGTCTCGACGATGGTGGGATTGACGATGGCCTGGGGGCCTTCGCCGACGTCGTACACGAAGAGACGCTTCTGCACCCCGACCTGGGGAGCGGCCAGGCCCGCGCCCTCGGAGTCGTACATGGTTTCGACCATGTCTTCCACCAGGCGCGCCAGCGAGCCGTCGACCTTGTCGACCTCGCGGGCCACCTGCTTCAACACCGGATCGCCGTAGACCCGGACCGTGTACGCGGACATGGCCCCCATTGTACGGGTCGAGCCGGCGGGACACCGCCACGAGCGGGCCGGGCCGGCCACCCCGGCCTGGCGGCGCGGTCGGCGTCGGGATCGCCGAGAGGGAATCAGACGTCGACCGGGTCGACCTCCACCCGTAGGCGCTCGGTGGGTCGGGCGGCCGCGGCCAGGCCGTCGCACAGGGTGGGGTGGTCGGGCGCCCGCAGCAGCCACCGGTCCCCGTCCGGCGAGACGGAGATCCCCCCGACCGACGCCACCGCCTCGGCGTAGGCCGGGCCACCCGGGCCGCGGAGGGTGGCCAGGGCCCCGAAGGGAGGGAGCCCGAGGGCCTGGCGGAGGGACCGCTCGGGGGCCGACAGCTGCTCAGGATCGGCGTGCACCGCGGCCTGGAGCACCTCGTGGTCGGGGATGCGGGTCTGGACCAACAGCCGGCCCCCACCGTCGCGGACCCCGACCAGCCGGGCGGCCCGGGCCAGGAGGGACAGCGTCTGCTCGCCGGCCCCGAAGCGGGGAGCCAGCAGGTGCTGGTCGATGTCGAGGAAGGCCACGGCATCGGCGCGGGTCACGCGGTGGAGCGCCGCCTCGGTCCCCACCACCAGGCGCGCCTCGCTCAGCTCGGAGGGCTCCCCGGGGACCGAGGAGCCCGAGACCTCGCGGGCCTCCACCCCGGTCAACGCCGAGAGCTCCTCGGTGGCGCGGGTGACCCCGATGCGGAGCACCTTGAGCCGCTCGGCGTCGCATTCGGCGCACACCGTCGGGCGCCGCTCCTCGCACCGCCGGCACTGGAGACCGTCGCCCGACTCGTCCTGGGCCATGGCCCCCCCGCACCGGGTGCACCGGGCCAGCGCGCCACACCGGGCGCAGGCCAGGAGCCGCGCCCGCCCGGTCCGGTTGAGGATGCACACCGCCCGGCCCTCGTGCCGGTCCAGCACCGAGTGCAGCAGTCGGGCCAGGCGCTCGGAGAACAGCCCGGTGCGGGGATCGTCACCGGTGCGGTCGACCACTTCCACGACGGGCCAGCCCCGGCGCTCCACCGAGCGGCTGGTGGTCACGAGGCGCCGGCCCTCGGCCAGGGCCACCGGGGGGCACGAGCTGACCAGGGCCACCGGTGCCCCGTCCCGACGACCCCGCTCCACCACCACGTCGACGGCCGACCAGGTCGGCGAGCGCTCCTCCCGGTAGGCCTCGTCGTGGGCGTCCACGACCACGACGGCCCGGAGGCGCCGGATGGGGGCCCAGGCCGCGGCTCTCGTCCCCACCACCACCGACCCGCCCCGGGCCGCCCGCTCCCATCCGTCGGGCATCAGGGCCACCTCGAGTCCCGCGCCCCGGAGGCGGGTGGCCAGCCGGGTGGCCCCGGCCGCCGACGGCACCAGCACCAGGGTCCCGGCCGGCCCGATCCGGTGGATCAGCTCGAGCACCACCAGCCCGGCGTCGAGGGAGGGGGCCAGGCGCACGATCGACGCCTCGGCTGCCGCACCGCCGCCGTCGACGGCCAGGACCCCGTCGATGAGGGCCACCGACCCACCGCCCGGGGACGGAGGTCGGCCGGGCCCGTCCGCGCCGTCCCGTTCCCGGGGGCCAGATTCGGGTGGAGTCGCCCCCGGCCAGGCGCCCCGCACCACCCGCAGGGGCGATGCGGTCCCGAGGAACGACGACAGCGGGCCGGCCCACCGCCACGCCGCCCACCCGGCCAGCGCCACCACTTCGGGCGGAGGGCCGTCGCCGCTCCACGCGGCCAGCGGTTTGAGCGGGACCCCGGCCGGGGCGGCCACGCCGTCCTCGACCACCCAGGCGCCGACCCGACGTCCGTGGAGCTCGACTCGGACCCGGCTGCCGACCCGCAGGTCGGCTCCGAGGGTCGGGGGCACCGAGTAGTCGAAACGCCGGTGGATGGCCGGCACGTCGGGTACCACCCGGACCACCCGCTCGCCGGGCCCGGCCGGCTCGGCCGGCGGAGGTGGGGCGTTCAGAGTCCGAGGGCCTGCTTCAAGTCGGTGGCCCGTGAGGTGTCCTCCCAGGTGAACTCCTTGTCCGACCGACCGAAGTGCCCGTACGCCGCGGTCTTCCGGTAGATCGGGCGCTTGAGGTCGAGGTCCCGGACGATGGCGGCGGGCCGGAGGTCGAAGACCTCGTCCACCACCCGGGAGATCCGGTCCGGGTCGGCCTGCTCGGTGCCGAACGTCTCGACCAGCACCGAGACCGGCCGAGCCACCCCGATGGCGTAGGCCACCTGCACCTCGCACCGGCTGGCCGCTCCGGCCGCCACCAGGTTCTTGGCCACCCAGCGGGCGGCGTAGGCGGCCGAGCGGTCGACCTTGGACGGGTCCTTCCCCGAGAAGGCCCCCCCGCCGTGCCGGGCCATGCCTCCGTAGGTGTCCACGATGATCTTCCGGCCGGTCAGACCGGTGTCGGCATGGGGACCGCCCAGCTCGAACACGCCGGTGGGATTGGCCAGGATCCGAAGGTTGGTGGCGTCCAGCTCGGGCGGGAGCAAGGGCGTGATCACGTTGTCGCGGAGGTCGGGCAGGAGCAGGGTCTCGAGGTCCACCCCGGGGTCGTGCTGGGTCGAGATGAGCACGGTCTCGAGGGCCACCGGCCGCCCGTCCTCGTAGGTCACGCTGACCTGGGTCTTGCCGTCGGGGCGCAGGTAGGGCAGCACCCCCACCCGGCGCACCTGGGCCAGGCGCTGGGCCAGGCGGTGGGCCAGCCAGATGGGCAGCGGCATGAGGTCGGGCGTCTCGTCGCAGGCATAGCCGAACATCATCCCCTGGTCACCGGCGCCCTGGGCGTTGAGCAGGTCCTCGCCCCCGGTACCGGCCCGGACCTCGAAGGCGTTGTCCACCCCTTGGCCGATGTTGGGCGACTGCTCGTCGAGGGAGACGATCACCCCGCAGGTGTTGCCGTCGATCCCGTACGCATCGTCGTTGTAGCCGATGTCCAGCACCGTCTTGCGCACCAGTTTGGGAATGTCGACGTAGGTGGTGGTGGTGATCTCACCGGCCACCAGGACCAGGCCCGTGGTCAGCAGGGTCTCGCACGCCACCCGGCTCTCCGGGTCGTCGGCCAGGAGCGCGTCGAGGACCGAGTCGGAGATCTGGTCGGCCATCTTGTCGGGATGGCCCTCGGTGACCGACTCGGAGGTGAAGGTGTATCGGGTACTCACGGGTGGTTCCATTCTGTTTGGGGGCCTGGGCCCAGGGCGGCGGACGGGTGCGGTGGACGCCTCGTTCCGGTAAGGAGCGACCCCTCCGGCGGCGACGCCTGGCTCATCGCGCCGGCAACAGCGCGACCACCCTATCCAAAATGGCGTCGGCCACGTCGTCCTTGGACCGGAGGGCCACCGTCTCCGACGATCCGTCGGCGGTGAAGATGGTCACGGCATTGGTGTCGTGGTCGAATCCGACCCCGGGGGCGCTCACGTCGTTGGCCACCATCACGTCGACGCCCTTGGCCACCAGCTTGGCCACGGCCCGCTCGGCCAGCGCCTCGGTCTCGGCGGCGAACCCCACCAGCACCTGACCGGTCCGGCGCCCCCGGCCCAACTGGGCCAGGATGTCCGGGGTGGCCTCGAGCACCAGGTCGGGCACCCCGTCGGCCTTGTGCAGTTTGGTGTCGACGGCCACTTTCGGTCGGAAGTCGGCCACGGCTGCGGCCATGACCACCACGTCGGCCACGGACGCCCGCTCGAGCATGGCGGCCTCCATGTCGGCCGCGGTCTCCACCCGATCGGCCTCCACCCCGGCCGGCACCGGGAGGGGGCTGGTGGTCACCAGCACCACGTCCGCGCCGCGCCGACGGGCCGCCGCGGCCACGGCGTGCCCCTGCCTCCCCGACGAGCGGTTGGTGATGAAGCGGACCGGGTCGATGGGTTCCCGCGTCCCGCCGGCCGAGACCACCACCCGAACCCCGGCCAGGTCGGCGGGCCGATCCGCCGCCCCCGGATGGGCGTGGCGGTGAGGACCGGGGCGGCCGGGCCCCACGGGGAGGCCGAGCACGGCCAGCACCGTCTCGACGATCACCGACGGTTCGGCCAGCCGGCCGGACCCGGAGTCGCCCCCGGCCAGGCGACCGTCCTCGGGAGGAACGACGATGACCCCCCGGGAGCGGAGCACGTCCAGGTTGTGCTGGACGGCGGGGTGCTCCCACATCTCGGTGTGCATGGCCGGGCAGACCACCACCGGGGCCGCGGTGGCCACCAGGGTGGCGGTGAGCAGGTCGTCGGCCAGCCCGCCGGCATACCGGCCCAGCAGGTCGGCGGTGGCCGGGGCCACCACCACCAGGTCGGCCAACTGGCCCAGACGGGTATGGGGGATGGGCGAGGACTCGTCCCAGAGGCTGACCTGGGCCACCTCCGAGCCGAGGGCGTCGAAGGTGGCCTTGCCCACGAATCGGGTGGCCCGCTCGGTCAGGACCGGGGCCACGTGGACGCCGGCATCGACCAGCCTCCGGCACACCTCGACGGACTTGTAGGCGGCCACGCCGGCTGCGACCCCGAGGACCACGAAGGGCTTCTCCCCCACCGTTCCCCGATCCCCGTCTCGTGGCCCGAGACCGCCCCCCGACGCCGGCACGGTCCGGCCGTCTACTCGGCGGTCTCGTCCGGAGTCACGGCATCCGACCCGTCGCCCTCGCCCTCGCCCTCGAGGAGCGCCAGCGCGGCCGCCTCGGCCAACGCCACCTCCTCGGGGTCCGGACGGGTGTAGGTGGCCTTTCCCGCCGCCACCTCTTCGAAGGCGATCGACAGGGGCTTGCCCGATGCCGAGGCCACCTGAGGCGGCACCACGACCCCGAGGCCCTCGCCGAGCGAGTTGTAGTAGCTGTTCACCTGGCGGGCCCGGCGTGAGGCCAAGGCCACCAGGGTGAACTTCGAGTCCACTTTGTCGAGGAGCTCCTCGATGGGTGGGTCCATGAGTGTGGTCTGGTGCTGGGCCATCACGATCCTTCGGTTTCGGGCGTCGGGTGGAGGGTCAGGAGAGCCGGTCGGAGCCGCCCCCGGCTGTTCCGGCGGGGCGGCCAGCCACTCAGGTGGCCGATCGGTAGCTCCCCACTATACCGGCCACATCGGCCGTGGCCTGCGCCACGTCGTGGTTGACCACGACGGCGTCGGCGATAGCCCGACCCTGGCGCTGCTCGGCGGCGCCGGCCTCCAGGCGCTTGGCGATGTGCGCCTCGTCGTCCCCCCGGGCCCTGAGTCGCTCCTCCTGAGCATCGGCCGAGGGGGGCAGCAAGAGGATCAACCGGGCGTCCGGGCGGAGTCGACGGACCTGCTGGGCGCCCTGCAGGTCGATCTCGAGCAGGATGTCCCGCCCGGCCGGAGGGTCGGGGACCGGGGTCCCGTAGAGATTCCCGAGGAACTCGGCCCACTCGAAGAACCCGCCCTGGCGGATCTGCTCCTCGAACGTCGGACGATCCACGAAGACGTAGGCGTCGTCCCGCTCGCCGTCGCGGCGCGTCCGGGTGGTCCAGGACCGGCTCAACCACAGGGAGGGGTCGTCGGCCACCAAGCGCTCGGCGACGGTGCCCTTGCCAGCCCCACCGGGGCCGAACAGCACGAAGATCAACAGGGTGGCCCGACCGGGCGCCCGGGGACGGACGCCGTTGGTGCTAGCGAGCAGTCTCGCGCAGCAGCGACTCGCGCTGGTTGCTGCCCAAGCCCTGGAGGCGTCGGCTCTCGCTGATGCCGACGGTGTCCATCAGACGACGCGCTTTCACCTTGCCCAGGCCCGGGAGCGACTCGAGGACCGAGAGCACTTTCATCTTGCCGACGGTCTCATTGGAGTCGGCCAGGATCAGCAACTCGGACAGGGTGATCGATCCGAGTTTGAGCTTCTCTTTCACCTCGGCCCGCTCTCGGCGGACCTTGGCGGCCTTGGCCAGTGCGGCCTGGCGCTGTTCGGGCGTGAGTGCGGGCGGTTGCGGCATGGTCGAGACGATAGCGCCTCTGCGGGCCCAGGTCATGCGTATCGCAGCAGAACGACGACCGAACCTTCCCGGGACCAGCCACCACGCGACCGGGCACTACCACCTGCGGGTGCCCCCGGAACCGGCTGGATGCTCAATACTGAGACCATGCGGGCCGTGGATCTCAACGCCGATCTGGCCGAGGGGGACGTGCTCTCCCCGGGTGATCTCGCGGTGTTGGACGCGGTCACCAGCGCCAGCCTCGCGTGCGGCTTCCACGCCGGCGACCCCGACCTGATGCGGACCACCGCGGCAGCCTGCCTCGCCCGGGGCGTGGTCATCGGAGCCCATGTCTCGTACCGCGACCGGGAGGGGTTCGGCCGGCGGGCCATGGACGTCCCGCCGGCGACGTTGGTGGGGGACATCGTGGAACAGTGGGAGACGCTCGCCGCGCCGGTGGGCGCGCTGGGCGCGACGATCACCTTCGTCAAGCCCCACGGTGCCCTCTATCACCGGATGGGCGTGGACCCGGCGGTGGCCGCCTCGGTGGTCGAGGCGGTCGGCCAGGTCGGCGCCGGGGTGCTGGTGGCCCAGGCGGGGACGGTGGTGGTGGACCCGGCCCGCCGGGCCGGGATCCGGGTGGTGCCCGAGGGCTTCCCCGACCGGGCCTACCTGACCGACGGGCGCCTGGCGCCCCGCCACGAGGCCGGGGACCTGATCGAGGATCCGGAGGCGGTGGGCCGCCGGGCGCTGTCCCTCGCCCGGGACGGCGGCCTCGAGGCCCTCGACGGGACCTGGACGACGGTGGAGGCCGAGACCCTCTGCCTCCACGGGGACTCCCCCGGGGCCGCCGAGGCGGCCCGGGCCGTGCGGGCGGCGTTGGCCGGCGGCGGGATCGTCGTGCGGGCCTTCGCCGGAGGCCGGGGTCCCGATCCGGGACTCCGCCGGGGCCGGTGAGGGCCGAGGTGACCCCGTTCGGGGACGCGGCGCTGCTGGTCGAGGTGGACGACGTGGCCGCGGCCCATCGCCTGGCCGATGGGCTCGAGGGGGAGCGCGGCGGCGGCCCGGCGGCCCTCGGCGAGTCGGTGGTGGGGTTCGGGAACGTGGTGGTCCTCCTGGAGCCGGGACGGGAGCGGCCCGAGGTGGTCGAGGGATGGCTCCGCGACCTCGCCCGGAGGATCCCGGACCGGTCGGGCGACGCCGCGGCCGGCGACCAGGGAAGGCGGGTGGTGATTCCGGCCGCCTTCGAAGGCCCCGACCTCGGAGAGGTGGCGGCCGGCCTGGGCACCACCCCCCATGCGGTGGTGGAGGCCCTGACCGGGGCGGCGCTCGAGGTGGCCTTCGTGGGCTTCTCCCCCGGCTTCCCCTACCTCGTCGGCCTGCCCCCTACCCTCGCCTCGGTGCCCCGGCGGGCCACGCCCCGTCCCTCGGTGCCCGCCGGATCGGTGGCGGTGGGCGGGGGCTTCGCCTCGGTCTACCCCCAGTCCACCCCGGGCGGCTGGATGCTGCTCGGACGGACCTCCCTCCGACTGTTCGATCCCCATCGCCCGCCGTACTCCCTCCTCCGGGCCGGGGACGCCGTGCGCTTCACCGTCGAGGGCCGGGCCCCGGACGGTCCGACCGGGACCCGGCGCCCTCCGCTGGTCAACCGGGGAGACCGGTTCGCCGAGATCCTCCGGCCCGGGGTGCTCAGCCTGATCCAGGACCGGGGTCGCCGGTCGGTGGCCGGACAGGGGGTGCCCCGGGCCGGACCGGCGGATCCCGAGGCCATGGGCCTGGCCAACCGCCTGGCCGGAAACCCCGACGGTGCCGCGGCCGTCGAGGTCACCGCGGCGGGCCCGTCCCTGCGCTTCACCGGGGGCGCCCACGTCACGGTGGTGGGGGTGGGCCCGGAGGCCGTGGAGGTCCTGGTGGACGGCAGACCGGTCGGGTCGGGGGCGGTCGTTCCCGTGGTCGACGGCCAGGTGGTGTCCGTCGGTCGGGTCCGGGACGGCCTCCGGGCCTACCTGGCCGTGGCCGGCGGGTTCGACACCCCGCTCGAGGTCGGCTCGCGCGCCTCGGACCTGCTCTGCGGACTGGGCCCCGGGCCCCTCCGGGCCGGTGACCGACTCGGGCTCGGCCCCCCGTCCCGGCCCCTGGGGCTGCTCTCGCCCCCCCGGGTCCCGTTCGGATCGGGCCGCCGGCCGGTGCTCCGGGTCATCCCCGGGCCCCATCTCGTCCCCTCCGACCGCTGGTCGCGCCTCCTCTCGCGGCCCTGGACCGTGGGTGCGGCCTCCAACCGGGTCGGCCTCCGGCTGGAGGCCGACGGGGACCGCTCGACCGCGGCCCGGGGGGAGCCCGCCACCGACCGGGGGGCGGCCATCCCCTCCACGGGCATGGTCACCGGCGCGGTCCAGATCCCTCCGGACGGCAACCCCATCGTCCTCATGCCCGATCACGCCACCGTGGGGGGCTACCCGGTGGCCTGCTGCGTGATCTCGGCCGACCTCCCGATCCTCGGGCAGCTGCGCCCCGGGGACACCGTCGACTTCGCTCCGGTGGACCGCAGGGAGGCGCTGGACGCCCGGGACCGGTGGGAGCGTTCGATGGCCGAGCGGGTGTCCGGGTGGTTCCCGACCGCGGTGGGCACCTGAACGACCGATTCCGCCCCCCGCTCCCGACGCCGTGACCGCCCTCCCGGCGCCGGCTCGGCCCCCCCGGGCCGGTCGGATCTGCCAGAGTGGGACGTCGGGGAACGAGCCCCGAGCCACCGCCGACCGGGGGTCGGTCGAACGAGAGGAACCAGCTGTGGCCGACGGAGAACCACCCGGGGACGACGACGCAGGCCTGTTCCAGTCGAGGGAGGACGGCCAGCTCCACTTCCTGCCCGGGACCGAGGACCAGGCCTTCCCGGTGACCGCTCCGGAGAATGCCACCCCGCTGGAGGAGGACGAGCCCGAAGGGGTCATCCCGCCCAGCCCGCTCTGGGCCATGAAGGAACGACGCCACGAACAGCTGGTCCACCTGTTCGGGCACCCCCACCGGATCCGAGTGTGTCTGGGCGCGGGCGACGCGGCCGTCTACGCCATCGATGACGGCACCAGGCACTGCATGATCGGCCGTCGGGTCGGGTCCACCTCCGACGGGTGTGTCTACAGCCTGATCGCCCGGGTGACCAAGGACACCTACGAGTCCCTGGCCTCGGGGGCCATCGACGGCCGGGCGGCCTTCTTGTCCGGCAGCCAGGCCGGGTTGAGCGGCACGGTCGAGGAACCGGGGATGGCCAACATCTTCGACGTCGACTCCTACCCGGACACCGCCGACATCCCGTCCGAGTACCTCCCGCCGTCCCCGTTCATCGAGTTCGCCCAGGACCTCCCGACGGCCGACCGCTAGGTGGAGTGACCCGGTAGGCCGCCCTACCCGACCGGGACGCCGGGCCCGGCATTGAGGGCGGCGCCGATCTCGTCGCGGGCCTGGGCCGCCGCCGCGACCAGGGAGGACCGCTCCGGGCCGGCGGCCAGCAGCGAGCGCGACGCGCTGGCCAGCACCGACCCCGGCGGGCAGCCGGCGAAGAGGGCCGCCACCTCGGTGGCCCCCGCCCCCTGGGCCCCCAGCCCCGGGGCCAGGATCACGCCCCCGAGGCCGCCCAGGTCGAACTCGGACGGGCCGAGGGTGGCGCCCACCACCGCCCCGACGGTGCCTTCGGGGATCCGGCCCCCGTGATTGCGCTCGGCGATGGCGGCCAGGAGGAGGTCCTCGACCGCCGGCCCGGTGCCCCCTCCGGTCCGGGCTTTTTGCAGCGAACGACCCTCGGGATTGGAGCTCCGGACCACCACGATGACCCCCCGGCCGTGGGCGGCCGCCAGGTCGATCATGGGATCGAGCGATCCGAGCCCCAGGTAGGGCAGGGCGGTGACCGCGTCGACGGCCAGGGTGCTGTCGGGGTCGAGCCACGCCGACGCGTAAGCCTCCATGGTGTTGCCGATGTCACCACGCTTGGCATCGGCGATCACCAGCAGCCCGGCCGACCGGGCCTCGACGATCACCATCTCCAGGGCCACCATCCCGCCCGATCCGAACTGCTCGAAGAAGGCCACCTGGGGCTTGACCACGGGGACCACCCCGGCGAACGACTCCACACAGCGCAGGCCGAACTGCAGCAGCCCGCCGGCGTCGCGGTCCAGTCCCCACTGTTCGAGCAGGGCCACCGACGGGTCGATCCCGGCACAGAGCGGGCCGGTCGCCGCCACCGCGTTTCTCACCTGGGCGGCGAAGCTGCCCCGGTTGGTCGGCTCATCCATGGGCCACTCCTCTCAATTCCCGCACGCGGCGGACGCCGTGTCGGCTACACCAGTGCTCGAGCTCGGACAGGATCCGGACCGGCGCCCTCGGGTCGCGGAAGGTGGCCGTGCCCACCTGGACGGCGTCGGCCCCGGCCATCAGCAGCTCGACGGCGTCGGCCCCGGTCATCACCCCGCCCACCCCGATAATGGCGGCCTCCGGATGGGCGGCCCGGACGTCGAACACCGCCCGGACCGCCACCGGGTGGATGGCCGGGCCGGACAGCCCGCCACCGCCGGGGCCGGAGCCCAGCACGGGCCGGCGGCGGTCGATGTCGATGGCCATGGCCAGCACCGTGTTGACCAGGGTGACGGCCTCGGCCCCGGCCCCGAGGGCGGCGCCGGCCACCTCGGCCAGATCGGCCACCGTCGGGCTCAACTTGGCCCACCGGGGCAGGCCGGGACAGCTCTCCCCCACCGCGGTCATCACCTCGGCGGTGGCCGTCGGCGAGTGGGCGAACATCCGCCGGCGGTCGTCGAGGTTGGGGCAGCTCACGTTGACCTCGAGGGCCGTCAACCCGGCTACGCC
>DATCBL010000403.1:0-5168 GCA_036511875.1 Acidimicrobiales bacterium | reverse complement strand
ACACCGCGGTGGGCGCCTACCTGCTCGATCCCTCCACCGATCGGTACCGGGTCAGCGACCTGGCGGCGCGCTTCCTCGGGGTGGAGGTCGACGACGGCACCGGGGGCCAGGGCCAAGGGGTGTTCGCCCTCGACGCCCCGGACGACGAGCAGAGCGACGCGGGGGAGGAGTCCGCACTCGACGCACCCGGACTGGAGTCGGTGCGCCTGGCCGCGGTGGTGGCCCGCCTCCGCCCACCCATGCTCGAGGCCTTGGCCGAGGTGGGGGAGGATCTCCTCAACGCCGACATCGAGCAGCCCCTGGTGCGGGTGCTGGCCCGCATGGAGGTGACCGGCGTCCCGGTCGACCGGGACGTGCTCCGGTCCATCGCCGCCGGCCTGGCCGAAGAGGTCGCCTCCCTCGAGACCACCATCCACGACCTGGCCGGTGAGCCGTTCAAGATCAACTCGGTGCCCCAGTTGCGCACCGTCCTCTACGACCACCTGGGCCTGGTCCCGTCCCGCAAGACCAAGACCGGGTTCTCCACCGATGCCCGCACGCTCGAGCTGCTTCGGGGCCAGCATCCGATCGTCGAGGCCCTGCTCCGCTACCGCGAGGTCGAGAAGCTGCGCTCCACCTACGGGGAGAGTCTGGCCGCCGAGGTGGCCCCCGACGGGCGGATCCACGCCACCTTCCGCCAGACGGTGGCCCGCACCGGAAGACTGTCGTCGGACCGGCCCAACCTCCACAACATCCCGGTACGCACCGAGGAGGGCCGCCGGTTCCGCCAGGCGTTCGTGCCGTCCCCCGGTCGGCGCCTGCTGGTGGCCGACTACGACCAGGTCGAGCTGCGGGCCATCGCCCACCTCACCGGGGACCCCGGCCTCACCGCGGCGTTCGCCGCCGGGGAGGACATCCATCGGACGGTGGCCTCCCGGGTGTTCGGGATCGACCGGGACCAGGTGACCCACCCCCAGCGCTCGACGGCCAAGATGGTCTCCTACGGGCTGGCCTACGGGATGGAGGCCTACGGCCTGTCCCAGCGCCTGGGGGTGCCGGTGGAGGAGGCCCAGGTCATCCTGCAGGCCTTCTTCGACGGTTTCCCGTCGGTGCGTGCCTACATGGACCGGGCCGTGGCCGAGGCCCGCGACGCCGGGTACACGGTGACCGCCTTCGGTCGGAGGCGCCCGCTGCCCGACCTCACTTCGGCCAACTACCAGCTCCGTCAGGCCGCCGAGCGCCAGGCCATGAACGCCGGGATCCAGGGGCTGGCCGCCGACCTGTTCAAGCTGGCCCTGATCCGGCTGGACTCGGGGCTGGAGCAGGGCGGCCTCGCCTCCGACCTGGTCCTCCAGGTCCACGACGAGGTCCTCCTCGACGTGGACCCCGACGAGGAGGACGAGGTGTCCGCCCTGACCGAACGGGCCCTGACCGGGGCCGCCGAGCTCTCCGTGCCGCTCAAGGTGGCCATGGCCTGGGGCTCCTCGTGGGCCGAGGCCAAGGGGTCCTGACCCGGGCCACTCCCGGCCCGCGGCCCCCGGCGACGGCGGCTCGCCGCGCTGGCCAGGGGAGCGGTGGACTACGATTGACTCCCGGTCACAACGGTGTGGCCCCTACCTTCACCGCCGGCACCTTCGCGGGGCGCGGCGATCCGTCCGGAAAGCGAGCTACCTACCTTCATGTCTGACACCCACGTCGTACCCGAGGGCACCGCCCTCCTGTCCCCCGAGGCCATGGGCACCTTCGATGAGAACGGGGTCTACATCCCCCGCTCGGTGACCGAAGACGACCTCGGCGGCGCGTCCCTCGAGGACGCCATGGCCGGCACCATCGTCGAATTCGAGGACGGCGACCTGGTGGAGGGGACCGTGGTGAAGATCGACCGGGACGAGGTGCTCCTGGACATCGGCTTCAAGTCGGAAGGGGTCATCCCGGTACGGGAGCTGTCCATCCGCAACGACGTCGACCCCTCGGAGATCGTCTCGCTGGGCGAGGCCATCGAGGCCCTCGTCCTCCAGAAGGAGGACAAGGAGGGTCGGCTGATCCTCTCGAAGAAGCGGGCCCAGTACGAGCGGGCCTGGGGCACGATCGAGAAGCTGAAGGAATCCGACGAAGTGGTGACCGGGCCGGTCATCGAGGTGGTCAAGGGTGGCCTCATCGTGGACATCGGGCTGCGCGGCTTCCTGCCCGCCTCCCTGGTCGAGCTGCGCCGGGTCCGGGAGCTCCAGCCCTATGTGGGACGCGTCATCGAGGCCAAGATCATCGAGTTGGACCGCAACCGCAACAACGTGGTCCTGTCCCGGCGGGCCTGGTTGGAGGAGACCCAGAAGGAGCAGCGCGGCGAGTTCCTGCTCAATCTCAAGCCGGGCGAGCGCCGCAAGGGCACGGTCTCCTCGGTGGTCAACTTCGGGGCCTTCGTCGACCTGGGCGGCATGGACGGTCTGGTCCACGTCTCCGAGCTGTCGTGGAAGCACGTGGACCATCCCTCGTCGGTGGTCTCGGTCGGTGACGAGATCGACGTCGAGGTCCTGGACGTGGACCTGTCCAAGGAGCGCATCAGCCTCTCGCTCAAGGCCACCCAGACGGATCCCTGGCAGGAGTTCGCCAACTCCCACCAGGTGGGCGAGCTGGTCTACGGCCGGATCACCAAGCTGGTCCCGTTCGGGTCGTTCGTGCAGGTCGGGGACGGCATCGAGGGCCTCGTCCACATCTCCGAGATGGCCGGCCACCACGTGGACCTGCCCGAACAGGTGGTCACCCCCGGCGAGGAGCTGTGGGTCAAGATCATCGACATCGACCTCCAGCGCCGCCGGATCAGCCTCTCGATCAAGCAGGCGGCCGAGGGCGGAGAGGTCTCCGAGGAGTACCGCGAGGCCTTCGGCGAGCACGCCTATGACGCCGAGGGCAACTACGTCGGGCCCTTCGAATTCGCCGAGGCCGAGTTCACCCCCGAGACCGAGGCCCAGGCGGCCTGGGCCGACTACGTGGCCGAGCACGGCACCGGAGAGGGCGGACCGGAGGCGCCGGCCGGGGAAGGACCGGTACCGGCGCCAGCGGTGACGCAGGCCGCAGGGGAGGCCCCGGCGACAGAGGTGGAGACACCGGTGGCACCCGAGGCACCGCCCGACGCTCCCGCTCCCGCCGCCTCGGCCGCACCAGATGCACCCGCCGTGCCAGACGCACCCGCTGAGGCTGCGCCGGCGCCCGAGGCACCGGCCGTCGAGAGTGCCGGGAGCGCCGAGGGAGCCTGACCCCGGGGCGACCTGGCCCGTAACTGACTCCCGCGCTAGGTGCCCGAGCCCACCGCGCCGTCGACGGAGGTCGTCTCCCCCAGGGTCGTGCCGTTGCCCGAGGGCTCACCGGCCTTGGTACCCACGAGCGGGAAGTGGCAGGCCACACTGTGGCCCGGGGCGATGTCGCGCAACGGCGGCTCCTGTTGGGCGCAGAGCTCCTGGGCGTAGGGGCAGCGGGTGCGGAACCGGCAGCCCGACGGGGGATTGAGGGGCGAGGGGAGCTCGCCGGTCAGCGCCTTGTGGTTGCTGTGCTGATCGGGGTCGGGTTCGGGGATCGACGCCAGCAGCGCCTCGGTGTACGGATGCGCCGCCGAGCGGTAGAGCTCGTCCGAGGTGGAGATCTCCACCAGCTTGCCCAGGTACATCACCGCCACCCGGTCGCTCACGTTCTTGACCACCGCCAGGTCGTGGGCGATAAACACCATGGTCAGGGCGAACCGCTCCTTTAGGTCGGCCAGCAGGTTGAGGATCTGGGCCTGCACCGACACGTCGAGGGCGGACACCGGCTCGTCGCAGATCAACAGGTCGGGCTGGGCCATGAGGGCGCGGGCGATGCTGATGCGCTGGCACTGGCCCCCGGAGAACTCCTGGGGTCGTCGGTCCCCGGCGGTGTCCGGATCGATCCCCACCGCCTCGAGCATCTTCCGCACCATGGAGGCCCGCTCCGCTTTGGTGCCCCGGCCCCAGATGTTGAGGGGCTCGGCCACGATGTCGCGCACCCGTCGCCGCGGATTGAGTGACGAGATGGGGTCCTGGAAGATCATCTGGATTTTGGTGCGGACGCTCCGCAGCTGGCGACTGCTCAGCGAACCGAGGTCCCGGCCCTTGTAGAGGACCCGTCCGGAGGTGGGCGGCTGGACCTGGACCAGGGCCCGTCCCGTCGTGGACTTGCCACATCCGGACTCGCCCACCAGGCCCAGGGTCTCGCCCTTCCGGACCGAGAAGGACACCCCCGACACCGCCTGCACGGTCTGGCGGCCGCTCCGGAACTCCACCACCAGCTGGTCGGCGACCAGGACCACGTCGTCGTCGGCCGCTCCGGTCCCGGACGGTGCCGGGTCCTGGGGCGCGCTGTCGGGGGCGTCGCTCATGGCGAGATCACGCCGGTGTCGGGCTCGGTCCTGTCCGGCGCCGCGCCGTTGGGTGCCGGCCCGGCCGGTGGGGCGCCCGACGCGGGGCCCGCCGACGGCATGGCCTCTGACCCCACCGCGGCGGTCCCTCGGGGCGGAGCCGTCGAGATCCCGTTGACCAGGGGGAACCAACAGGCGAACAGGTGGTCCGGTGAGCCGGCGGTGCGGAGGGGGGGATCGCTCTCCCGGCACTTGTCCCGGACGTAGGGGCAACGGGGGGCGAAGCGACATCCCTTGGGGGGGTGGATGAGATCCGGCGGCCGTCCGGCGATGGCGGTGAGGCGGGATCCGCTGGGATCGGCCAGGCGGGGGATCGAGTCCATCAGCGCTCGGGTGTAGGGCATGTGGGTGTCGTGGAAGAGGGTGTGGGCCGGGGCCCGTTCCACCACCCGCCCGGCGTACATCACCATGATGTCGTCGGCCCGGCTGGCCACCACACCCAGGTCGTGGGTGACCAGGATCACCGCCATGTGGCGCTCCCGCTGCAGGTCGGCCAGCAGGTCCAGAATCTGGGCCTGGACGGTGACGTCGAGTCCGGTGGTCGGCTCGTCGGCCAGGACCAGCCGGGGGGCGCAGGCCAGGGCGATGGCGATCATCACCCGCTGACGCATGCCGCCCGACAGCTGGAACGGGTACCAGCGGATGCGCTCCTCGGGCGAGGGGATGCCCACCGAGCGGAGCAACTCGACGGCGTTGGCGTTGGCCTCCGAGCGGTCCATCCCCAGGTGCAGCCGGAGCGACTCGGTGATCTGCCGCCCGATCCGCT
>DATCBL010000402.1:0-2369 GCA_036511875.1 Acidimicrobiales bacterium | reverse complement strand
GGGGCGGTCTGCGACCCGGGCCGGTGGGCCGGCGTGCCGGAGCCAGCGAGCGGTCTCGATGGCCCGACGGGCCAGCAGCGTCATCGCCCTCGCCGTGCTCTGTACCCTCGGGACGCTGACCTTCGGGCCCGGTACCGCCGGGGCCGCCTCCTCGTCTTCGACCTCGTCCACCACGTCGCCGTCGTCGGCAACCACCTCGACATCGGCCTCCGGGTCGTCGTCGCAGTCCGAGATCGACTCAGCAGAAGCCCAGGTGGCCGCCCTCGAGACCCAGATCTCCCAACAGCAGGCGGTCCTCGACCGGGCCGACGAGCAGTACAACCAGGCTCAGGTCAACCTGTCCTCCACCCAGAGCTCGCTGCAGACCACCACGGCCTCCATCAGCGCAGCCAAGGCCCGGTTGACCACCGAGCGGTCCCACCTCCGGGCCGACGCCATCCAGGCCTACATGAGCGACTCTTCGTCGACCGCGGCGGCCTCGCTGTTCGGCTCGCCCTCCAGCGCCAACCAGACCCGCGACTTCTACCAGCAGCTCGGCTCGTCGGCGGTCGCCGCCGACGTGGCTCGGATCCAGGCCGGCCAGAGGCAGCTGACCGCCACCCAGACCAAGCTGCTGGCCGAGCAGCAGGCCGAGACGGCCCAGCTGGCCCAAGTCGACCAGGCCCGCCAGGGAGCCGAGACCGTCAGCGCCCAGTCCGAAGCCACCCTGGCCCAGGTCAAGGGGAACCTGGCCGCCCAGATCGCCCAACAGGCCGCAGCCCAGGCCAAGACGGCCGCCTTGACGGCGGCGACCGCCACCAACCCGGCCGCGGCCCAGGCCGCCGCGGCCCTGGCCGCCCAGGCCGCCCAGGTGGCCACCACCGTCAGCGGCGGGAGCGCAGCGGCGGTCAACGCCACCACCGCGGCCAACCAAGCCACCACCGAGGCCGCCGGGACCAGTTCCACGGGAAGCGGGGCCGTGTCCGTCTCCCCGAGCGGGAGCGCCCAGGCCGCCGGGCTGGCCGCGGTGCACGGGGCCATGAAGTACCTGAACGTCCCCTACGCCTGGGGCGGCGCCAGCATGGCCGGCGTCGACTGCTCGGGACTGACCATGTTGGCCTGGTCCCAGGCCGGCGTGAGCATGGACCATTCGGCCGCCGACCAGTACGCCCAGTTCCCCCATGTCTCCCTCAACGCCCTCCAGCCCGGTGACCTCATCTTCTACGACCTCGACGGCAGCGGCATCGACCACGTGGTGATGTACGTCGGCCCCACCCTCGACGGCCGGACCACGACCTACGGGAGCGGGACCATCATCCAGGCCGCCCACACCGGCACCTTCGTGACCTTCGACCCCATCTGGTACGAGGGACTGGTCGGGGCGGCCCGGCCCTAAGCCGGTCAGGGCCTCGAATCCGGCCGGCGCCGGCGTGGAGCGACGGGGGCCATCGATCGCCGGCCGGTGCCCCCACCCGGCGGCCATGGCCGCATAGGGTCGGGACCTGCTCATGACTCCACGGCTCACCATCGTCGTCCCCGCCTTCAACGAGGCCCACCGCCTGGCCGCGGGCATGGAGCGCTTCGCCGCCGCGGTGGAGGACGGGGCCGTGGACCTCGAGGTCACCGAGGTGGTGTTCATCGACGACGGCAGCACCGACGCCACCGCGGACACCGCCCGCCGGCTTCTGGCCCCGCTCCCCCACCACCGGGTGATCAGCCTCCCGACCAACCGGGGGAAAGGAGAGGCCGTCCGCACCGGAGTGGCCCTGGCCCGCGGGTCGTGCACGGCCTACATGGACGCCGACATGGCCATCGATCCCCGTGCCGTGCCCCTGTTGCTGGGCGGGCTGGAGACCAACGACGCCGCCATCGGCTCGCGGGCCCTGCCCGACTCGATGGTGGACGGCAGCTACACCGTGCGGGCTGCCATGGGCCGGTTGTTCAACCGGCTGGTGACCACCGGGACCGGGCTCGGGCTTCAGGACACCCAGTGCGGGTTCAAGGCCTTCCGGACCCCGGCCGCCCGGCTGCTGTTCCACCTGGTCCGGATCGACCGGTTCGCCTTCGACGTCGAGTTGCTGGCCCGGGCCCGGCGCCTCGGCCTGCGCGTCACCGAGGTGCCGGTCCAGTGGAAGAACGTTCCCGGCAGCACCATCCATCCCCTCCACGACTCGATCACCATGCTGGCCGACGTCTACCGCTCCCGTCTCGGCCTGCTGACGACTCCCCCGGTGCCCGCCGCCGCGGTGCGCGGCCCGTCTCCGGGAGGCGGGGAATCCCTCCCCCTCGACCGGATCGCCGCCGTCGTGGCCGGCACCCTGTCCGGGGCGCCGGTACCGGTGGTGCCGGGCGACCGGTCGGTAGCCGTCCTCCTGCCCCTGGTGGAACCG
>DATCBL010000401.1:0-5913 GCA_036511875.1 Acidimicrobiales bacterium | reverse complement strand
GCACCCCGGCTGAGCTGGACCCAGGTGGTGGCGCCCCGCTCCATGGCCACGTCCACCCGCACCTCGAACCCGAGGAGGGTGACCCGCTCCACCACCCCGGCGTGGTCGCCGGCGGTGGGGTCAGGGTGGATGACCAGGTCGTGGGGCCGGACCCAGGAACCGTCCAGCTCAGTGGCCGGCCCGAGGAATTTCATGACGAACTCGTTGGCCGGGTGGTCGTACAGCTCGGCCGGGTCGCCGATCTGCTCCAGCCGGCCCTCGTTGATGATGGCCAGGTGGTCGGCCACCTCCATGGCCTCTTCCTGGTCGTGGGTGACCAGGACCGTCGTCACCGAGATCTTCTGGTGCAGGTCGCGCAGCCACACCCGCAGCTCCTGGCGGACCTGGGCGTCGAGGGCCCCGAAGGGCTCGTCGAGCAGCAGGAGCTGGGGCTCGATGGCCAGGGCGCGGGCCAGGGCCATCCGCTGTCGCTGGCCGCCGGACAGCTGCGACGGGTACCGGTCGGCCAGGTGGTCGATCTTGACCAGGCCTAGGAGCTCGTCGACCTTCCGGCGGATCTCGGCCTTGGGGCGTTTGCGGACCTCGAGGCCGAAGGCCACGTTCTTGCGCACGGTGAGGTGGCGGAAGGGCGCGTAGTGCTGGAAGCAGAACCCGATGCCCCGGTCGCGCACCGGCACCGTGGTGACGTCCTCGCCGTCGAACTCGATGGTCCCTGAGTCCGGGACCTCCAGGCCCGCCACCACCCGGAGCAAGGTGGACTTGCCGCCGCCGCTCGGGCCGAGCAGGGCGGTGAGGGAGCCGTCGGGCACCTCGAGACTCACGTCGTCGAGAGCAAGCGCAGATCCGAATCGCTTGGAGACGGAGCGGATGGTGATCGCCATCGGGGCTTCCTCCTTTCTGTGTCGTCGTCGGTCCGGTCCTTCCGGTCGGCGCCCACGACGGCCAGGACCATCAGGGCGAAGAGGGCCAGGATGACCGAGCCGGCATAGGCGGCGACCAGGTCGAGGTTCTCGACTCCGTCCTGGATGAACAGCGTAAAGGTCTGGGTCCGGCCGGCCACCGCCCCCGACACGACCACCACCGCCCCGAACTCGCCGATGACCCGGGCGGTGGTCAGGGTCACGCCGTAGGCCAGGCTGCGGCGGATGGAGGGAAGGGTGATCCGGCGGAAGACAGTGAGCGGGGAGGCCCCGAGGGTGGTGGCCGCCTGCTCCTGGTCGGTGCCGATCTCCTGGAGGACCGGGAGCACCTCACGGACGACGTAGGGCAGGGCCACGGTGGCCGAGGCCATCACGATGCCCGGGAGCGAGAAGATGATGTGGATGCCGTGGGCGTCGAGCCAGTTGCCGAACCACCCGGTCTGGCCGTAGACGAGGATGAGGGCGATGCCCACCACCACCGGCGACACGGCCAGCGGCAGGTCGACCAGGGCGTCGAGCAGCCAGGCCCCCGGGAAGCGGTGGCGGGACAGGATGAGTGCCACCCCCACGCCGAACACGGTGTCGAGGGGGACGGCGATGAGCACCACCAGGAAGGTCAACCACAGGGCGTGAAGGGCGTCGGGAGAGGTCACCGCGTCCCAGGCGGGGGCGAAGCCGTGCTGGAAGGCGCGGAAGAAAATGAACCCCACCGGGACGACCACCAGGAGGCCCAGGTAGCTGAAGGCCGCCAGGCGCAGGGGCCAGCGCCACCGCCCGGTCACACCGCCTCCCCGACGTCGAACCGGCGCCGGACCAGGCCGATGCCCACCAGCACGGCCAGGGCGACCAGCACCAGCACCACAGAGACCGCCGCTGCCGCCCCGAGCTGATCGCTCTGGGACAGGCTGTAGATCCACGAGGAGGACACCTCGGTCTTGAAGGGGACGTTGCCCGAGATGAGCACCACCGATCCGTACTCGCCCACGGCCCGGGCGAAGGCCAGGCCGGCCCCGGCCAGCATGGCCGGGGCCAGGCCGGGGAGGATGATCCGACGGAGCACCCGGCCCCCCGAGGCGCCGAGCGAGGCCGCGGCCTCCTCGACCTCCAGGTCCAGCTCGGCCAGCACCGGCTGGACCGAGCGCACGCAGAACGGCAGGGTCACGAAGGCCAGGGCGAACAGGATGCCCCATCGCGAGTCGGCCACGTTCAGGTGGAACGGGCTGTCGGGACCGTAGAGGGTGAGCAGGGTGAGGCCGGCCACGATGGTGGGGAGGGCGAAGGGGAGGTCAATGACCGCGTTGACCGCCGGCTTGCCGCGGAAGTCGTCCCGCACCAGCACCCAGGCGATGACCAGGCCGGCCACGGAGTTGAACACGGCCACCCCCAAGGAGCTGAGCAGCGTCAGCTTGAGGGCGGCCACCGCCTCGGGCTGGGACACGGCGGCCCAGAAGGTGCTCCATCCGCCGCTGAGGGCATGGGCGAACAGGGCGGCCAGGGGCAGCACCACCAGCAGGCTGAGGTAGGTGACGGCCAGCGCCGGGCCGGCGACCCGGCCCACCGACCGACCGACGCCGTGCGACGAGGCCCCGGCCCCGGCCAGCGTGGCCGGGGCGGGAAGGCGCTCGGCCTCAGCTACTGGAGGTGGAGACACCGAGGCCCTGTTCGATCTTCGCCACGACTCCGGTTCCGGGCGTGAAGAAAACCGTGTTGACCTTGGTCCACCCACCCAGGCTGTCGATGGTGAACAGCTTGCTCGGCTTCGGGAACCTGAACTGGGAGGCCACGCTGGAGAGCACCGGGCGGTAGCCCTGCTGGCCCCAGACCTTCTGTCCGGCCGGCGAGACCAGGTAGGCCACGAAGGCCTTGGCGGCCGGGGCGTTGGCCGTCTTCAGCGAGACGGCGATGGGGTTCTGGATCAGGATGGTCTGTGGCGGGGTGACGATGGAGATGGTCTCGCCCTGGTGTTGGGCGTACAGGGCGTCGTCCTCGTAGTCGAGCAGCACGTCGCCCTCCCCGGACAGGAAGGTCTGGAGGGCGCTGCTGGCACTGCTGGGCTGGGCCACGGTGTTGGCGAGGAGCTTGGTCAGGTAAGCGGTGGCCTGAGCTTTGCTCTTGCCCTGGTTCAGCTGGGCACCGTAGGCGGCCATCAGGTTCCACTTGGCACTGCCCGAGCTGAACGGGTTGGGGGTGATGACCTTCACCCCGCTCTTGACCAGGCTGGCCCAGTTGGTGATGTGGTCGGGGTTTCCCTTGCGCACGACGAAGGAGACGATGGAGTTAGTGACCATCCCCTTGGTCGGGGTGGCCGACCAGGTGGGGGAGACGATGCCGGCCTTCACCAGCTTGGTCATGTCGGGCGCCAACGAGAAGTTGACCACGTCGGCCGGAAGGCCGTTCACCACCGCGGTGGCCTGGGAGCCCGAGGCGCCGAACGACTGGGAGAAGCTCACCGACTTGCCCGCCGAGGTGGCGTTGAACGCCTTGATCAGGGCGGCATAGGCCGGCTTGGGGGTGGAGTAGGCCACCAGGGCCACCGACCCGCTGGCCGCCCCCGCCGTGGTCGGCACCGCAGCTCCGACGGCCAGGGCCACGCCGAGGAGGGCCGCACCACCTCCGAGCAGGCGCTTGGAGGTCGACAGGGAACGGAGCGAGGTATGCACGGCCTCTATTGGTGACCGACTACCTCGTATTTGTCAAGTTGATAGGGATACTAGGAATTAGGGGAAACCATGGGAGTACATGAGATGACCTGATGGCGGTGGCGGAGGGATCACCGTCAGGGGTCCGCATCCGACGAGATCTGCCCGATCGACGGTCCTCCGCATACTCCGACCCGGGCCGGGGGGGACCGGCCGACTACAGGTGGCGGATCTCTCGGGCCCGTTCGATGTGACTCAGACGGACCTGGGCGATGAGCCACTCGTTGGACCGGACCACCTGGTGCTCCGCGGGTTGGTGGCCCCCCCGGGGCCCGTCGGTCCGGGCGCCGCACTTCCTGCAGATCGCCATCCGCCCGTTGGTCTCGGGAGCGTGATGCTCGTCGAGCTGTCTTCCTACCGAGGATGCTTCGGTTGAGTCCATGGCACTCCGATCGCCCGACGGCGGCGCGTCAGGCCTTCCGCCGTGGTCGTGGGATGGTGGGCCTGACCCCCGAGCTGCCTTCAGGGCGCCGACCCGGTCGGGTCCCGATGCCGCCGTCAGCGGCCCAAGCCCTTGCGGGCCTGCTCCTTGTCCTTCTTGGCCTGGCGCTTCTCCTTCAGCGACTTGCCGGACTTTTTGGAGGCGGTCTTGCGGGGAGACTTGTCGGTCATGTCAGCCCCCTTCCCACCGACGAGCGTACTCCTTGGGCTGGCCGACCGCGAACCTGCGCTCCGGTCAGGGGCGGGCGGCGTGGCCTACGATCCGCCCGACGGGGAGAGGCCATGAGCACACCGGAGGACGGGGAGGATCCGCGGCTCGCCCGTCTGGTGGCTCAGCGACTGGCCGGGCCCGGGGCCGGATCGGTCGAGGAGGTGGTCGGGCACCTGCTGGCCCTCCAGGCCCAGAACGAGCGGGGATTCCGCCTGGCGGTACCGGAGCCGCAGCACCGGCCTCACCGCCTCCGATGTCGACCGCGCCCTGACCGAAGGGCTCACCGTGCTGGTGACCTGGTTGAACCGGGGGACGCTCCACCTGGTCTCGACCGAGGACTACTGGTGGCTCCACCCCCTGACCGCCCCCCGGGTGGCGGCGGGGAACGAGCGGCGTCTCCGGCAACTGGGGGTAGGAGAGGAGGACACCGAGCTGGGCATCGACCTCGTCGTGGAGTCGGTGGCGGCCTACGGCCCCCTCACCCGCCACGAGCTACGCGACCGCCTGGACCGCGCCGGCGTGCCGACGGCGGGCCAGGCCCTCATCCACCTGCTCGTTGCGGCGAGCCTCCGCGGCCTGGTCGTGCGAGGGCCGATGGTCGACGGCGAGCAGGCCTACGTCTCGGTGTCGGAGTGGATCGGTCCGGCCCCCCCGGCCCCCCCCGGCCGCGGGCCGCTCCGTGGCCCTCGGCCTGCTGGCCCGCCGCTACCTGACCGGGCACGGCCCGGCGTCGGCCCGGGACCTGGCCGCGTGGGCCGGGATCACCCTCTCCGACGCCCGGCGGGGTCTGGCATCGATCGCCGACGAACTCGGGGAGTCACCGTCCGGCCTTCGGCTGGGCTCGGCCCCGGCCCCCACCGGCCGCTTCCCTCCTCCACGCCTGCTCGGATCGTCCGACCCCCTCCTGCACGACGGCAGGGTCAACGTGGCGGCAGGCGAGGGGCAGAGGGCGGGTGGGAGTCGCGGGCCCCCTTCGTCGGGAACCATGCCGGCGTGGCCACCTCCAACGGGATCTTCCGACCCGTCCTGCTGGCCGGCGGTCGCGTAGTGGCCACCTGGGGCCTGCCCGGTGGGGTCGTGACCATCAACCCGCTGGAGAGGATCGCCACCCGTGACCGGAAGGCGGTGATCGAGGACGCGGTCGACGTCCAGCGGTTCCTCGGGCTGGCGTCCCGGCCGGTGGCCTTCCACTGATCGGCGGGACGGTCAGGCCGGGTCCATGCCGAAGCGTGCCATCAAGGCGCGCTCCTCGTCGGTCGAGGGCGGCTCCTCGCGGTTCCACAAGTCGTGCAGCCCGGCGAAGTAGGTGTCCATGGCCGGCGCGTGGATCACCAGCAGTCGGGCGTCCTCCTCCCCGGCGTTGCCGAAGGTGTGGGCGGTCCCGCGCGAGACCAGCACGAATCCCTCCGGACCGACCACCAGCTCCCTGCCGTCCACGATCACCGACACCTGACCGTCGAGGACGAAGTAGGCCTCCGAGCAGTTGGTGTGGCTATGGGGCGGCGGACGGCGCCCGTGAGGAGGAAGGGTCCGCTCCATCAGCGAGAAGTCACCGTCGTCCTGGGCGGCGAGCGCCTTGAAGAGCATCACGCTTCCACGCGCCGTGTAGGTCTCGTGCCCCTCTCCCCGCCCCACGGTGCCG
>DATCBL010000400.1:0-2104 GCA_036511875.1 Acidimicrobiales bacterium | reverse complement strand
TGGTCGCCGAGGCGGTGGCCGCCGAGGTTCCCGTCCTCGGCGTCTGCTTCGGGGGCCAGCTGTTGGCCCAGGTCCTGGGGGGTTCAGTCTCCCGGGCCGACCGGCCCGAGATCGGGTGGCGCACCCTCGAGTCGCTCGATCCGGACCGGATCCCGGAGGGCCCCTGGCTGGTCTGGCACGAGGATGCCTTCACCGTGCCGCCGGGGGCCGAGGCCCTGGCCCGCACCGAGGTGTCCCCCCACGCCTTCGTGTCGGGGATCCACACCGGGGTGCAGTTCCATCCCGAGGTGACCGCGGCCATCGTGGGCCACTGGGTCCACGACGCCCGGGAGCGGGGTCATCTCGACCCGGGCCGGGCCGAGGAGCTGCTGGCCGGCTTCGGCCCCGGCGGGGCCGGGCCCGACGACCAGACCGTCCGGTTGTTCGACGGCTTCCTCGAACGGGCCGCTCTCCGGTGGTGAACGCCCCGGTCGGACCGGAGCCGGCCCCGGAGGTACCCGGCTGACCTGCACCGGGGTGGGCCCCGGGCCTCGGGATCCGGGCAAGGTCGGGCCGGCCGGGCCCGGCCCGACCTTGCGCCCGGCCGGCGCACGTGGTTTGCTATTAGCACTCGACCTTGCAGAGTGCTAACGACACGGAGGAACACCAGATGGCCAAATTGATCACGTTCGACGAGGAGGCCCGCCGGTCCCTCGAGAGCGGAATGAACAAGCTCGCCGACGCCGTACGCGTCACCCTCGGACCCAAAGGCCGCAACGTCGTCCTCGACAAGAAATGGGGCGCCCCCACCATCACCAACGACGGCGTCTCCATTGCCAAGGACATCGAGCTCGAGGACCCCTTCGAGCGGATCGGTGCCGAGCTGGTCAAAGAAGTGGCCAAGAAGACCGACGACGTGGCCGGCGACGGCACCACCACGGCCACCGTCCTGGCCTGGGCCATGGTCCACGAGGGGCTCCGCAACGTGGCCGCCGGGGCCAACCCCATGTCCTTGAAGAAGGGCATCGAGGCGGGCGTGGAGTCCGCCGTGGCCAGCCTGCGCGGCATCGCCCGCGAGACCGACTCCAAGGGCCAGATCGCCCAGGTGGCCTCCATCTCCGCGGCTGACGAGGAGATCGGCGGCATGATCTCCGAGGCCATCGACAAGGTGGGCAAGGACGGGGTCATCACCGTCGAGGAGTCCCAGACCTTCGGCATGGACATGGACCTGGTGGAGGGGATGCGCTTCGACAAGGGGTACATCTCCCCGTACTTCGTGACCGACCCCGAGCGCATGGAGGCCGTCCTCGAGGACGCCTACGTGCTGCTGGTGGGCTCGAAGATCACCGCCGTACGCGACCTCCTCCCCCTGTTGGAGAAGGTCATGCAGGGCGGCAAGCCGCTGGCCATCATCGCCGAGGACCTCGAGGGGGAGGCTCTGGCCACCCTGGTGGTCAACAAGATCCGCGGCACCTTCAAGAGCGTCTCGGTCAAGGCCCCCGGGTTCGGCGAGCGGCGCAAGGCCATGCTCCAGGACATCGCCATCCTCACCGGCGGCCAGGTGGTCACCGAGGAGGTCGGCCTCAAGCTCGAGAACGTGGGCCTCGACCTGCTGGGCACGGCCCGCAAGATCGTGGTGACCAAGGACGAGACCACCATCGTGGAGGGTGGCGGTTCCGACGACGAGATCAAGGGTCGGATCAACCAGATCAAGGCCGAGATCGAGAACACCGACTCCGACTACGACCGCGAGAAGCTGCAGGAGCGCCTGGCCAAGCTGTCCGGCGGTGTCGCCGTGATCAAGGTCGGGGCCGCCACCGAGGTGGAGCTCAAGGAGAAGAAGCACCGCATCGAGGACGCCGTGTCGACCACCAAGGCCGCCATCGAGGAGGGCGTGGTGCCCGGAGGTGGCGTGGCCCTGCTCCGCTCGCAGACCGCCGTGCTCGAGGTCGCCGAGAAGCTCGAGGGAGACGAGGCCACCGGCGCCCGCATCGTGGCCCGGGCCGTCGAGGAGCCCCTCAAGCAGATCGCCGTCAACGCCGGACTCGAGGGCGGGGTCATCGTGGACAAGGTGCGCAACCTGAAGAAGCCCAACGAAGGCCTGAACGCCGCCACCGGCGAGTAC
>DATCBL010000399.1:0-8886 GCA_036511875.1 Acidimicrobiales bacterium | reverse complement strand
GGCATCCGGATGCCGCCCAAGTAGGCGGGCCCGTTCCCGTGCCGCCCGCCCGTCTGCGCCATGCGGGCCGCGACGGACCGACGTGGCCTCGGGCGGTAGTGTCGCCGGGAGTGCCATGACTGCGACCGTCCCGACACCCTCCCCGGCCGACCTCTCGGCGGAGAGTGCCATCATCCGGACGGTCGGGCTGACCAAGGTCTACGCCGGCTCCGAGTTCCGGGCCGTCGACGATCTCAACCTCGACGTCGGGCAGGGCGAGATCTTCGGCCTCCTCGGCCCCAACGGTGCCGGCAAGACCACCACGGCCGGCATGCTCACCACCCGAGTCATCCCCACCTCCGGGCAGGCGTTCGTCGGAGGCATCGACGTCGTGGCCCATCCGGCCCTGGCCAAGCAGATCCTCGGGATCGTCAGCCAGCAGAACACCCTGGACCGGCAGTTGAACGTGTGGGAGAACCTGTACTTCGACGGTCGGCTGTTCGGTATCTCGGCCCGCGAGTCCAAGCAGACGGCCTCCGCCCTCTTGGAGCAGTTCCAGCTGGAGAGGTGGGCGGAGGCATCGGTCTACGCCCTGTCGGGTGGGATGGCCCAGCGGCTGATGGTGGCTCGGGCCATCTTCCACCGGCCCGCGGTGCTCTTCCTCGACGAGCCCACGGCCGGTCTCGACCCTCAGAGCCGGCTCGCCCTATGGGAGACGCTGCGCACCCTGAATGGCGAAGGCCAGACCATCCTGCTCACCACCCACTACATGGAAGAGGCCGACCAGCTGTGCGGCCGGGTGGCCATCATGGACCGGGGGAAGATCCTGGCCCTGGACACGCCGGCGGCCCTCAAGCAGCAGATCGACGCCGACACCATCGTCACCGTGACGGCCTCCGGGGACCAGGCCGACCTGGCCCGGGTCCTGACCGACGGGGTCGGGGGCGTCACGCACACCCGCACCATCGAGGGGGGAGTGGAGCTCCACGTGAAGGGCAAGGACCGACTGCTGCCCCGGGTGGTCGCCGTCGCCGAGGAAGCCGGCTTTCCCGTCCTCGACCTCTCGGTGACCGAGCCCACGCTGGAGACCGTGTTCATCAATCTCACCGGCAAGGAGCTCCGGGAAGGATGAGCGCCCTCGACACCGACGCCCCGGTCGCCAGCGTGCACTCCCGACCCACCCGGACGGCGGTCGACGCCAGTCGCATCGCCCTGTGGGCGCTGATCCTGAGGGATCTCGTGGTGCTGCGCAAGCACGTGCTCGAGTTCGTCATCCGGGTGCTGGTCCAGCCGTTCCTGCTGTGCTTCGTCTTCCTCTACGTGTTCCCGAAGATCGGCCAGGGCATCGGCGGCGGAGGAGGGCCGGCGGCCGAATCGGCCTTCGCCACCCTGCTGGTCCCCGGCGTGGTGGGGATCTCGATCCTCTTCCAGGGCGTCCAGTCGGTGGCGCTCATCATGTCCCAGGAATTCGGGTTCACCCGCGAGATCGAGGACCGGGTCCAGGCTCCGTGCCCGATCTGGCTGGTGGCCATGGCCAAGGTGCTGTCGGGCGCGGTGCAGGGTCTGCTCTCGGCCATCATCGTGCTGCCCATCGCCTCGGTGGTCCATGCCAAGGGGGTCGAGGCCCATCTCAACCTCCACTGGTGGATCATCGTCACCCTGGTACCGATGGCCTGCGTGACCATGGCGTCCCTGGGCCTGCTGCTCGGGACCAGCTTCGAGCCCCGCAACATCGGACTGATGTTCGGCTTCATCATCCTGCCGGTGACCTTCCTCGGGGGGACGTATTACGAATGGACCCGGCTGGCCCCCATCGAGGCGGGTGGCTGGCACTGGCTCCAGATCCTGGTGCTGGTCAACCCGTTGATCTATGTGAACGAGGGCATGCGGGCCGCCTTCACCAACGCCCCCCACATGCACCTCTACGTGGTCTATCCGATCCTGACCGGGTTCCTGCTGCTCTTCCTCGGGATCGGCCTCCGCAACTTCCGGCGCCGGGTGCTCTCCTGAGGGCCGCCTGAGGTTCGGACGTCTTCGGCGGGCCCCGGCGAGGCCCGGCCGGCCGCACCGGGCGACCGGCCCGAGGCGAGGTGTACCCCGTGAACGGACCGGTAGGCTGGCCACGCAGCGCGCAACCGGGCGCGGGCACGTGATGGAGGTGATTCCCACGGCACCCGATGTGACAACAGATGGATCGGCATCGGGGGGGGTCGACAGGGGGACCGACGCCGAGGCAACCGGTGGTGTCTTCGACGTGGTCATCATCGGTGGGGGTCCGGGAGGGTACGCCACTGCCCTCTACGGGGCGGCCGCCGGCCTGTCCATCGCCATCGTGGAGTTGGACAAGGTCGGAGGAACGTGCCTGCACCGGGGGTGTGTGCCGGCCAAGGAGTTCCTGGAGACCGCCGCGGTGTTCCGCACCGTGGCCGGGTCCAGCCAGTTCGGCGTGACCGCCGGCTCTGACCAGCCCATCTCGCCGGTGGTCGACTTCTCGGTGAGCCAGGCCCGCAAGCAGACCGTGGTCGACCAGCTGTTCAAGGGGCTGTCGGGCCTGCTGAAGGGACGCGGTGTCACCATCTTCAACGGGAGCGGGACCCTGCTCGGAGACCACCGCGTGCTGGTCTCGGGCAATGACGGATCGACCACTGAGATCTCGGGGACCGACGTGGTGTTGGCCGCGGGATCGGTGCCCCGCACCATCCCCGGGTTCGACATCGACGGCGAGCTGGTGATGACCTCCGACGAGGTTCTGGCCCTCGAGGAGTTGCCGTCCTCGCTGGCCGTGATCGGCGGGGGCGCCATCGGTTGCGAGTTCGCCTCGATGTTCAGCGATCTGGGCTGCACGGTGACGGTCTTCGAAGCGCTCCCGAGCATTCTCAACGGGTGCGACGACGACGTGGTGAAGACGGTGGCCCGCTCCTTCCGCAAACGGGGCATCGACGTCAAGGCCGGAGTCCAGCTGCAGGGGCACACCCCGGATCCCTCCGGTCAGGGCACGGTGGTCTCCTACAGCGACGGTGAGAAGCTGGCCGTCGACGCCGTGGTGGTGTCGGTGGGCCGGCGCCCGCGTTCGGAGGGCCTGGTGGCGCCGGGCACCGGGGTGGTAGTGGACGATCGGGGGTTCGTCATCACCGACGAGACCATGCGCACCGGCGCCGACGGCGTGTGGGCGGTGGGCGACGTGGTGGCCGGAACCCCGCAGCTGGCCCATGTGGGCTTCGCCGAGGGGATCGTGGTGATCAAGAGCATCCTGGGGGAGCCGGTGACCCCGGTCGACTACGACCGGGTGCCGTGGGCCATCTACTGCCACCCCGAGGTGGCCTTCGCCGGCCTCACCGAGGCGGCCGCGGTGGAAGCCGGCTACGACATCGTGGTGAAGAAGGACCCCTTCGGGGGCAACAGCCGCGCCCGCATCATCGGGGACACCGACGGTCTGGTCAAAGTGGTGGCCGAGCGCCGGGCCGACGGGTCCACGGGAAGGATCCTCGGGGTCCACATGGTGGGCCCGTGGGTCACCGAGCAACTCGGCGCCGGGTACCTGGCCGTCAACTGGGAGGCCACCGCGGACGAGGTGGCCCAGTTCATCCAGCCGCACCCTTCCCTGTCCGAGACGTTCGGCGAGACGGTACTGGCCTTGACCGGAAGGGGGCTCCACGTTGCCTGACGTGACCATGCCGCAGCTGGGGGAGACGGTGACCGAGGGGACCATCACCAAGTGGTACAAGGCGGTGGGCGACCAGGTGGCTCGGGACGAGCCGCTGTTCGAGGTGTCCACCGACAAGGTCGATTCCGAGGTCCCGTCGCCGGCCGGCGGCGTCCTGACGGCCATCCTGGTGGAGGAGGGCGACACCGTGGACGTCGGCGTCACCCTCGCCGTCATCGGCGACGACGCCTCAGCCGACGGACCCGCCCCGGCCGCCCCGGCCGACAGTGACGTGCCGGCCGCCTCGGCCCCTCCTCCGGCCGAACCTCAGGCCCCGCCCCGGCCGCGGGAGTCAGAAGCCCCGAGGGCCGAGCCGCCGAGCGCCGCCGCCCCGGTGGCCACAGTGGCCCCGCGGGTGTCCCCGACCCCGGCAGCTGCCCCGAGCCTCTCGGTCCCAGCCTCCCCGGCCCTTCCCCTGAACGGGTCCGGCCAGGGTCTGGTCCTCTCGCCGGTGGTGCGACGTCTGCTCTCCGACCACGACATCGACCCGTCAACAGTCAGAGGCACCGGCCTCGGCGGACGGATCACCCGTAGCGATGTGGAGTCGCTGATCGCCGCGGGGGGCAACGGACCCTCGGCCGAGACATCGGTGCCGGCGCGGGTGCCGAGCATCGTCGATCGCCGTGCCGCGGCGACCCCGACCACCACCGCTCCGGACGCCGCCGGCGCTCCCGAGGCACCGGCCCCGACGGCACCGGCCGCCGCGTCGGCCGGGGCACCGACGCAGTCGAGTTCGGCCGACCGGGACGAGGTGCTCCCGTTCACCAACATCCGGCGCCGCACCGCCGAGCACATGGTGCGATCCAAGGCCACCTCCGCCCACACCCTCATGGCCAAGGAAGTCGACTACGAACGAGTCGAGCAGGTCCGTCGGGCCCACGGCGGGAGATTCAAGAGCGAGGAGGGCTTCAGCCTCTCCTACCTGCCCTTCGCCGCCCTGGCCACCGTCGAGGCGCTGGCCGAATTCCCCCACCTCAACGCCTCAGTGGGCGACGACGCGCTGATCATCCACCACGACATCAACCTGGGCATCGCCGTGGACCTCGACAACGAGGGGCTCATCGTCCCGGTGGTCCACAATGCCGAGGAGCTGAACCTGCTGGGCATGGCCCGCCGCATCCGGGACGTGGCCGAGCGGGCCCGGACCAAGAGACTGAGTCTCGACGACATCAGCGGGGGGACCTTCTCGATCACCAACGCCGGACCGTTCGGCACCCTGATCACCGGGGCCATCATCAACCAACCTCAGGTGGCCATCCTGTCCACCGACGGGGTGGCCCGGAGACCGGTGGTGGTGGAGCTTCCCGACGGGACCGAGTCGATCGCCATCCACTCGGTCGGGCTGGCCGCCATGACCTTCGACCACCGGGCCGTCGACGGCGCCTACGTGGCCAGGTTCCTGGCCCGGCTGTCCGAGATCCTGAACGAACGTGACTGGGCCGGCGAGCTCTAGCGCCGTGGCCGTGACCGCGCACCAGTCGGCCGGTAGGTCGTGAGGGTTCGCTGGCTGGGACGGGTGCCCTACCATGAGGCCTGGTCCCTGCAGCGCGCCATCAGCCGCCGCTCGGCCGAAGAGTACCTGCTCCTGCTGGAGCACCCCTCCGTCTACACCCTCGGCCGCAACGGCGACTCCGACCACGTCCTGGTGGACCCGGCCGCCGTGGGTGCCGAGTTGGTCCGGGTCGACCGGGGCGGCGACGTGACCTTCCACGGCCCGGGCCAACTGATCGGCTACCCCTTGGTCACCGTCGGTCCCGGTCCCCATCAAGGCCGGGCCCACGTGCACCGGGTCGAACAGGTGGTCATCGACGCCCTCGTCTCCCTCGGACTCGATCGGTCCGCGGTGGGGCGTCTGGACGGGTACCCGGGTGTCTGGGTCGGGTTGGACGAGGACTCGGGGGCCGGCGCGCCGGGACCTCGCAAGATCGCGGCCATCGGGGTCCGGACCTCGCGGGGTCGGACCACCCACGGCTTCGCCCTCAACGTCTCCCCGGACCTCTCGATGTTCGCCAACATCGTCCCCTGCGGAATCGCCGACCGTCCTGTCACGTCGCTGCGGGCCGAAGGGCTCCCCTCGACCATGGCCCAGGTCAGGGCGGCGGTGATCGCCGCCGCCGAGGCCGTCTGGGGTACGGCCGAGGACATCCAGGGGGTCACCGACGGTGCTACGACCCCACCGGGACCGGCCGCCGCCCAGACCGTCACGGCCGGGTCGCCACCCGGCCTCCCCGGGACCGCCTCCGCGGTCGATCGGCGGTCCGGTCCCCAGCCGGTGGCGGTGGCCTTCGGGCGCCGGCCTGAGGCCAGCCCCCTCCAACGCCGCCTGCTCCGGTCGGGGGTCGATCCTGCCGCGGGCGTCCCCTTGGACCAGCGCAAACCACCGTGGCTCCGGGTCCCGGCGACCATCGGGGCCGAGTACCTCGACCTCCGGCAGGGCCTACGGGATCTCGACCTGGTCACGGTGTGCGAGGAGGCCGGCTGCCCCAATATCTACGAGTGCTGGTCAGACGGCACGGCCACCTTCATGATCAACGGCTCGCGTTGCACCCGGGCGTGCGGATTCTGCCAGGTGGACACCCGTCACCCGCTCCCGCTCGACCCCGGCGAGCCGGTTCGGGTGGCCGAGGCGGTGCATCGGATGGGACTGGCCCATGCCGTGATCACCTGCGTGGCCCGGGACGACCTGGCCGACGGCGGGGCCGGAGGGTTCGCCGCGGCCATCGCCGCCATCCGGAGCCAGGCGCCCCGTACCACCGTCGAGGTGCTGATCTCGGACTGCAAGGGCCAGGAGGGCTCTCTGGGCACGATCTTTGACGCTCGTCCCGATGTGCTGAACCACAACATCGAGACGGTGGCCCGGCTCCAGCGGGCCGTTCGGCCCTCGGCCGGATACGCCCGCAGCCTCAGCGTGCTGGCCCGGGCCAAGGACGCCGGCCTCACCACCAAGTCCGGGATCATCCTCGGCATGGGCGAGCGGGAATCCGAGGTGTTGGCCACCTTGGCCGACCTCCGGGCCGTGGGCGTCGACATCGTGACCGTCGGCCAGTACCTGCGACCGAGTGGCCGGCATCTCCCGGTGGCCCGCTTCTGGGCCCCCGAGGAGTTCGAGGCCATCCGGCGGGCCGGCATGGCGATGGGCTTCGCCCACGTGCAGGCCTCGCCCCTCACCCGGTCGAGCTATCACGCCCGCGAGGCGGCGGAGGCTTCGGTGCCGACCGGTGCTCGGCCCCTCGACGTCGACTCCCGCGGCGCCACCGCGGCCCCGGCCGTCCCGACGGCCCCAGTGGCGGCCGGCTGATGGAGGGACTCGGCGACGCCGCCCGCCGGTGGCGGCATCAGCGGTTGACGCGGGTGCGGGCCCGCATGGCCGAGCTCGGCGTGGACGCCCTGTTGTTGTCGCACGGTGCCGACCTGCCCTGGCTGACCGGGTACCGGGCCATGCCCCTCGAGCGCCTGACCATCCTGGTCCTTCCGGTCGAGGGAGAGCCGGTACTGGTGGTGCCGGCTCTCGAGGCGCCCCGGGTCCCCGAGGCTGGTGACCTGTTCGCCCTGTCGGCCTGGGACGACACCGAGGAGCCCATCGACCGGGTCGCCGCTCTGGTCGGAGGCCCGGGGGCGACGGGAACCGGACTCCGGCTGGCCGTCTCCGACCGCGCCTGGGCCACGACCGTGCTGGCTCTCCAGCGACGGCTGCCCGAGGCCGGATGGGTCGAGGCCTCGGCGGTCACCTCTCCGATCCGGGCCGTCAAGGACCTCTCGGAGACCGAGGCGCTCCGCCAGGCCGGCGCCGCCGCCGACCGGGTGGCCGCCATGCTCCAGCACGGGGAGATCGAACTCATCGGCCGCACCGAGGCCCAGGTCTCGGCCCAACTCGCTGCCCATCTGATCGAGCAGGGCCACACCCACGTCAATTTCGCCATCGTCGGGAGCGGACCCAACGCCGCCAGCCCCCATCATGAGCCGGGGGCCCGGGTCATCGGTTCGGGCGAGACCGTGGTGTGCGACTTCGGTGGGACCTACTCCCTCGATGGCGATGTCGGCTACTGCTCGGACATCACCCGCACGGTGATCACTGGGCCACCCTCCGGTGAGGTGGCGGAGTGCTACGCCGTCCTGCGCCAGGCCCAGCAGGCCGCCGTGTCCTCGGCCCGGTCCGGCGTCACCGCCGAGCACGTGGACCACGTGGCCCGCACCATCATCGAGGACGCCGGCTACGGCGCCTACTTCATGCACCGCACCGGGCATGGGATCGGGATCGAAGAGCACGAGGACCCGTACCTGGTGGTCGGGAACAGCGAGCGTCTCCGGCCGGGCCACGCCTTCTCGGTGGAGCCCGGCATCTACCTCCCCGGCCGTTTCGGCATGCGCCTGGAGGACATCGTGGTGATCGGTGCGGACGGTGATCCGGAGCCGCTCAACTCGGCCGACCACGACTTGGTCGTCGTCGACGTCTAGAAGGGCTCGGGATGGATCTGGGAATCGAAGGACGGGTGGCCCTGGTGGTCGCCGCCTCTCGCGGCCTGGGGCGGGCTGCCGCCGAGGCGCTGGCCGGTGAGGGGGTCCGGGTCCTGCTCTCCTCCCGCGGGGAGGCCGCCCTCTCCGACACCGCGTCGTCGATGCGGGACCGTGGGGCCGAGGTGGTCGCCCAGGCCGCCGACATCACCGATCCCGAGGCCCCGGCCCAACTGGTGGCGGCCACCATGGAGGCGTTCGGCACGATCGACATCGTGATCGCCAACGCCGGGGGGCCACCGCCGGCCCGGGCCCTGGATCTCGACGATGCCCGCCTGCAGAGCGCCCTCAACGCCAACCTGTTGTCGGCGATCCGTCTGACCCGGGAAGCCGTCCCCATCATGCGCCGAGGCGGATGGGGTCGCTTCTGCTACATCACCTCCTACTCGGTGGTGCAGCCAGTGCCGTCCCTTGCCCTCTCCAACACGGCCCGGACCGGGCTGTGGGCCTGGGTGAAGACGGCGGCCCAGGACATTGCCGCCGAGGAGAGCGGGATCACCATGAATCTGCTCTGCCCCGGTCCCCATGCCACCGACCGCATGCGCGAGCTCGGGGGGACCGGTCCGATGGGAGACCCGGCCGACTTCGGGTCCATCGCCGCCTTCCTCTGCTCCCAGCCGGCCCGGTTCGTCAACGGCGCGGCCCTGGTGGTCGACGGGGGATCGACGCTGGCGCTCTGAGCCAGCTGATCC